>JBEKRW010000143.1:0-6198 GCA_049517595.1 Candidatus Cybelea sp.
GATCGGCAAGTTCGAGTTCTTCGGGAAAAGCTTCTTGATCGCGCTGATCGACCTGCCGTTTTCGATCTCGCCCGTCGTAGCCGGTTTAACCTATGTGTTGCTGTTCGGCAGCCACGGCTGGTTCGGGCCCTGGCTGGCGGCCCACAACGTGCAGATAATTTTCGCCGTTCCAGGGATCGTGCTGGCGACGATCTTCGTCACGTTTCCCTTCGTGGCGCGCGAGTTGCTTCCGACGATCGCGGCGCAAGGGAACGACGAAGAAGAAGCGGCGTTGACCTTAGGCGCCAATGGCTGGCAAACGTTCATGAAGGTCACCCTTCCCAACGTGAAATGGGCTCTGCTTTATGGCGTCATCCTCTGTAATGCGCGCGCGATGGGCGAGTTCGGCGCCGTGTCGGTAGTTTCGGGCCACATTCGGGGGCTGACGAACACGATGCCGCTGCAAATCGAAGTCCTTTACAACGATTACCAATTCGTGCCGGCATTTGCCGTCGCGTCGCTCCTGGCGTTCTTGGCGCTAGCGACCTTAGTCGTCAAGAGCGTCGTGGAATGGCGAGCGGCCGCGATAGAGGGGCCGTCAGCGTGAGCATCGCAGTTCGCAACGTTACTAAGAGGTTCGGGAGCTTCGCCGCGCTCGATAACGTCAGCCTGGAGATACCGCAGGGGAGGCTCGTCGCACTGCTGGGCCCCTCGGGTTCGGGGAAGACCACGCTGCTGCGCATCATCGCAGGCCTCGAGAACGCCGATTCGGGTGAGGTGCAGTTCGATGGCCGCGACATCAGCGACCGAACGGCGCGCGAACGCCGGGTGGGATTCGTCTTCCAGCATTACGCGTTGTTTCGCCACATGACGGTTCTCGAGAACGTCGCCTTCGGCTTGCGCGTTCGCCCGCGCCGGTTGCGCCCTTCACGCGCCGAAATAGCAGCGCGCGTTGGACAGTTGCTCGATCTCATCCAGCTGCGCAATCAGGCGGGGCGTTATCCCTCACAGCTTTCCGGCGGACAGCGGCAACGCGTCGCTTTAGCCCGAGCGCTTGCCGTGGAGCCGAGCGTTCTCCTACTGGACGAGCCGTTCGGCGCGCTCGACGCCAAAGTCCGTCAAGAGCTACGCCGTTGGCTTCGCGAGCTTCACGACGAGGTCGGCGTCACGAGCGTCTTCGTGACGCACGATCAAGACGAGGCCCTCGAGGTGGCCGATCAAATCGCCGTGATGAATGCCGGCAAAATCGAACAGGTCGGAACGCCCGACGAAGTCTACCACAACCCCGCCAGCTCGTTCGTCTACAACTTTTTGGGGAACGTCAACCTCTTTCACGGGCGCGTCGACAACGGCACGGCGCGGATCGATCGGGAGGCGACAGGTCACTTGCTCTTCGTTCGCCCTCACGCTCTGGAGATCGGCCGCGCTCCGGTCGGGCCGAACTCATTGCGTGCCAGGACCACGCACATCAACGCGGCCGGCCCCGTGGTAAAGATCGAAGCGTTGACCGAATGGGGAGCGCGCGTCCAGGTCGAGATCCCCCAGGAACGCCTTGCCGCCCTAGGGCTGCGCAAAGACGAGGAGGTGTTCATCACGCCTCGGGACCTGGCTGTTTTCTCAAACGACGAGCGCGTAAGCTAACTCGCGGATTGCGCGCGGGGGTTCCCGCGCGTTCGAGTGAAATATCAGGGCCGTCATGGCTTCGACGATGATGGCGCTGGTCAAACCGGGCCCCGGGCCCGGTTTTACGTTGGCCGAGGTCCCGATACCCACGATCGGCCCGACCGACGTCCTAATTCGCGTAGAGAAGGCCGGCCTCTGCGGTACCGATTACCATATCTATGCATGGGACGCGTGGGCGCAGCACCGCATCAAGCCGCCGCTTGTCGTCGGCCACGAGTTCATGGGCACGGTTGCCGCAATCGGCGATGCCGTGACGTCGGTCCGCGTCGGCGAGCGCGTTTCGGCCGAAGGGCATATCGCCGATCTCACCTGCCTTCTCTGCCGGACCGGCAACGCTCATATCTGCGAGCGAGTCAAGATTATCGGCGTCGACCGCGACGGCGCGTTTGCCGAGTACATTTCGATTCCGGAGTACAACGTCTGGCGGCTCGATCCGGCGATTCCGGACGAGTATGCCGCCGTCTTCGATCCGCTCGGCAACGCGGTGCACACGGTCATGGCGGCGGGCGTCAGCGTCAAGAGCGTCGCCATCACCGGCGTCGGATCGATCGGGCTCATGGCGATACCGGTCGCGCGTGCCGCCGGTGCGAGCTTCGTCTATGCGATCGACGTGAATCCCGCGAAGCTCGAACTCGCGCAACGGCTCGGCGCAGACGCGACGTTTCTCTCGGGCCGGCCCGATCTCGTCGACGAAATCAAGCGCCGCACCCGCGGCGACGGCGTCGACGTCTTGCTCGAGATGTCGGGAAGCGGTGGTGCCATCGACCTGGGCCTCCAACTCGTGCGTAACGGGGGAACGGCCGCGCTGCTCGGCATTCCGTCCGATAGCGTCAATCTCAATCTTGCCGAGCGCATTATCTTCAAGGGGCTGACCGTGCTCGGCATCAACGGCCGGCGCATGTTCGAAACCTGGTATCAGACCGAGGCACTCGTAAAGAGCGGCCGCGTGGACCTGCAGTCGATCATCACGCACGTGCTGCCTTATCAAGAGTTCGACCGCGCGTTCGATCTGATGCGCAAGGGCGAAGCTGCCAAGATCGTTTTGGATTTTAAAGGAGTAGGCACGACATCATGAATCAGGCGTTCGAAGCGAAGCTGCAAACCGATCTGGATGCGCTCAAAAAGGCCGGCACCTACAAGCACCTGCGCCATCTGACGACGCCGATGGCGGCGGAAGTCCATATGGAAGAAGCCGGGGACGTCATCGTGCTGTCGAGCAACAACTACTTGGGATTGGCCGATCTAGCCGAAGTCGTCGAGGCAGGAAAACGCGGGCTCGATCAGTACGGCGCGGGCACGGCGTCCGTTCGCTTCATCTGTGGAACCTTCTCGATCCACCGCGTGCTGGAGCAGCGGATCGCGGAGTTTTTGGGCACGCACGCAGCGCTCTCGTACGTCTCTTGCTGGAATGCGAACACCGGGCTCTTCGCAACGATTTGCGACGCAGGTTCGGCGATCGTCTCCGACGAGCTGAATCACGCCTCGATTATCGACGGCGTCCGGTTGGCCTCAAAAGCGAGGCGGGAGCGTTTCAAGCATAGCAACATGCGCGAGCTGGAAGAGAAGCTGCAGAGCGTCGCCGATTGTTTTCCGATCGTCATCGTCACCGACGGCGTATTCTCGATGGAGGGCGATCTCGCCAAGCTTCCCGAGATCGTCGAGCTGGCGCAGCGCTACGGTGCGATTACCGTGGTCGACGATTCGCACGGCACAGGCGTCATGGGCAAGACCGGCCGCGGTACGATCGAGCATTATGGTTTGACGGGACGGGTCGACGTAATTACGGGAACGCTGGGCAAGGCGCTGGGCGGCGCGGCCGGCGGTTTTGTCGCCGGCAGCAACGCCTTGGTCGATACGCTCATCCAGCGTTCTCGGCCGCAGCTTTTCTCCAACGCCCTGCCGGCGACAGTGGCCTGCAGTTCGCTGGCGGCGATCGAGTATCTCGAGTCGCATCCCGAGCTGGTCGAAAAGCTGCGTGAAAACACGCGATACTTCCGCGACGGGCTCAAGCGCATGGGCTACAAACCGCTCGACAGCGAGAGCGCAATCGTTCCGATCATCGTCGGCGAAACGGCCTTTGCCATCGCGGTCAGCGACAAGCTGTTGAAAGCCGGCGTCTTTGTTACGGGCTTCGGCTATCCGGTCGTGCCGGAAGGAACGGCACGCATTCGCGTGCAGATCAGCGCCGCGCTAACCGAGGACGAGATGGATCGCGCGCTTGCCGCATTTGAAGAGGTCGGAAAGGAAACCGGATTGTTGAAGCTTTGAACTACAGCAAGCTTTTCGCGGTAAAACCCGGCACGCGCGTGCGGCTGGCCGACGTCAAATCCGACTTTACCGGCGCGAAGGAAACCAAGGCTAAGGCAAGCGCGGAGATGAGACGCGACGATCGCCGGCTCGCCGATCTCCAATACCTGCTGTATGCCGAGCACGGCCGTTCGCTGCTCGTCTGCCTGCAAGGCGTGGATGCCTCCGGAAAAGATGGAACGATCCGGCACGTCTTCGGCGCACTCGATCCCCTTGGCGCGCGCGCACATGCATTCAAGGAGCCGTCGAGAGAAGAAGCCGATCACGATTTCTTATGGCGCGCGCACGTTCACGCACCCGCAAAGGGTGAGATCGCGATCTTCAACCGTTCGCATTACGAGGACGTCCTTATCGCGCGCGTGCGTCGCCTGGTCCCCAGATCGGTCTGGTCAAAGCGTTACGAGCTCATCAACGAGTTCGAGCGAAACCTCACGTTAGCCGGACCGACGATTCTCAAGTTCTACCTGCACATTACCGAACAAGAGCAGCTCCGGCGCTTCGAGAAGCGCCTCGACGACCCGACGCGCCAATGGAAGATCAGCGAAGCGGATTACACGGAGCGAGCGAAGTTCCCTGAGTACGTGAAAGCATACGAGGACGTGCTCGCCAAGACCAGCACGGCGCACGCGCCCTGGTTCGTCGTTCCTTCGAGGCGCAAGTGGTTTCGCAACCTGGCGGTGTCGAAGATCGTCGTCGAGGCCTTGAAATCATTCGACATGAAGGTTCCGCCGCCGACGGTCGACATCGATGAGATCCGGCGCAAGTTTTACGCCGCCGAGGCCAAGGAGAAGACATGAGCGTGTCTGAGATTTTCTGCGGAAAGCCCTTCGGTCTTGGGGGCGTGCCGTTCGGCAATGAGTTCGCGTACGTCACCGATGAAGACGCGTACGCCACAATCGAAGCCGCGTGGGAAGCCGGGGTGCGCTACTTCGACACCTCTCCATGGTACGGCCTGGGGCTCGCCGAGCGGCGCCTGGGAATCATTCTGCACAACCAAACGCGCAGCGAGTACGTCCTCTCGTCAAAAGTGGGGAAACTACTTACGGCATCGCGCTACAACAACGCAAAAGAGTATTTCCCTTTCACCCCGTCGCCCAACAATCTCCGTTACGATTACACCGCCGATGGCGTCAAGCGTTCGATTGAAGATAGTCTGCAGCGCTTAGGGGTCGACGCGCTCGACGTCGTGTTCGTCCACGATCTCTCACCGGATAACCCGCGGCTGCCGGGACCCTGGGAAGAGCAGTTTGAGATCGCGCGCAAAGGCGCGTTTCCGGCCCTGAGTAAGATGCGCGACGAGGGCGTGATCAAAAGCTGGGGGCTCGGCGTTAACTCGCCCGAACCGATTCTCAAGCTGATGGACGTCGCCGACGCAAACGTGTGCCTCTTGGCGCGGCAATATTCGCTGATCGATCATGCAAATGCGTTGCATCGAGTTTTTCCTAAGGCGCGCGAGTGTGGCATGATGTTCGTCATCGGATCGTCACTCAACGCCGGCTTTATCAGCGGCAGCGCACGCTTCAACTACGGTAAGGAGAACTATAAGATTCCCCCCGAGGCGATCGAGAAGCGCGAGCGGCTGCGCGCCGTTGCCGCGCGGCACGGTGTTGACCTTCGTACGGCTGCCCTGCAGTTCTCCAGCGCGCCCGACGTGGCGGCGGCGCTGGTGGTCGGCTGTGCGAATCCGCAGCAAGTGCTTGCAGACTACACGTCGCTCAAGACGAATGTCCCAGACGCGTTCTGGTCGGATCTTCGATCCGAACGTTTGATCGAGAACGACGCCCCCGTCCCAAGCGAAAATTAGCGGGCGAGGTGCCGCATGACGTCACGCATGATCTTTCAGTCGTTGACGTGGCTCGCCGTGATGGCCGTTACGTATGCTTTCTGGTTCGGCGTACGATCCGCCGTCGAGGCCGTTCGCGTTCGACGGCTGCAGCGCGCCCACGAGGGTGACTGGGATCGGATCATCGCATCGATGAGGCTGCGTTTGCCCCGTGGTGCGGAGTTCGCGGTGTTGGAACATCAGATATGGTTTTCCGACGATCGCAATCGCCAAGCTGCGAGGGCGGTTCTCGTGCGAAATGGCTTTGAAGCAAGCGAAGCCGAGACGTATGGAAAGGGAACGAAGTACTGGCTTCTCGCGTGGCGATCCGCGGTGTTCGACAATGTCAAGACTGAAATCGACAACGTCGCCGGCTTTACCCGATCGTATGGCGGACGTTATACGGG
>JBEKRW010000144.1:0-13083 GCA_049517595.1 Candidatus Cybelea sp.
CATACCTAGCCGAGCTTCGAGAGGGTCAAACGGTCTAACGTCAACGTGAACAAACATCTCAGATCCATCGTCCTCATCATCCTGGCGGTCATCGCGGTCTTTATCGTCGTCGAGCGCTTCGTTGCGCCGAGCGAGGGGGAGACCCGTCTCGACTATGGCGCCTTCTATCAGAAGCTCGAGGCCGGACAGGTTCAATCGTTTCACGCCACTGGGCTGAGCGCCATCGGCGACCTCGCCAACGGCACGAAGTATTCGGTCGCGGTTCCCAACCTCGATCAGACATTCGTCGACGAAGTCTATCGCAGGGTAAAGAGCGGAGCGATCAGCTTCGAGCAGCAATCGAACGCGGGCTTACTCTCGAGCTTGATGACGCTCGGACCGCTCGCAATCACGATGCTGCTGATCTTCTTTATCTTGCGGCAAGCGCAAAGCGGCGGAAGCCAAGCGCTTTCGTTTGGCCGTTCGCGCGCGAAGATGCTCTCCGAGAACCGTCCGAAGGTGACGTTCGCCGACGTGGCCGGCGTCGACGAGGCGAAGGAGGAGTTGGCGGAGATCGTCGACTTCTTGAAATATCCTAAGAAGTATCAGTCGCTGGGGGCGCGGATTCCCAAAGGCGTTTTGTTGCTCGGTCCACCCGGAACCGGGAAGACGCTGCTGGCGCGAGCGATCGCGGGAGAGGCGGGCGTTCCGTTTCTTTCGATATCGGGCTCCGACTTCGTCGAGATGTTCGTCGGCGTCGGTGCGTCTCGCGTGCGCGATCTCTTCGATCAGGCGAAGAAGTCCGCGCCGTGTATCGTCTTCATCGACGAGATCGACGCGGTCGGCCGCCAACGCGGCGCGGGCTTGGGCGGCGGCCACGACGAGCGCGAGCAAACGCTCAATCAACTCTTGGTCGAGATGGACGGATTCGATCAAAACACCGGCGTGATTCTCATCGCCGCTACGAACCGGGCCGACGTCCTCGACCCGGCGCTCTTGCGCCCGGGGCGCTTCGACCGTCAAATCGTCGTCGGCCGCGCCGACTTCAAAGGCAGAGAGAAGATTCTCGAAGTTCACGCGCGCAACAAACCGTTGGGCCGTGAAGTTTCGCTCGAAACGCTTGCCAAACGCACGCCGGGCTTTTCCGGCGCCGATCTCGAGAACTTGCTCAACGAGGCCGCCCTGCTGGCGGCGCGGCGGGACAAGAACGTGATCGAGATGATCGACTGCGACGAAGCGATCGATCGCGTTATGGTGGGGCCCGAGCGCAAGTCGGTCGTCATGTCGCAAAAGAGCAAGAACATCGCCGCCTACCACGAGTCGGGCCATGCCATCGTTGGCGGAATGCTCGATAAGTCGGATCCGATCCATAAGGTGACGATCATTCCGCGAGGCATGGCGCTTGGCTTGACTTGGTCGCTTCCGGAGGACGACCGCTATCAAGTTACCCGCGAAGAGCTGATCGCGCAGATCACGATGGCTTTAGGCGGACGGCTCGCAGAAGAGATCGAGTTCGGCGACGTGACCACGGGTGCGAGCAACGACTTCGAAAAGGCCACCGAACTGGCGCGCCGGATGGTCACGCAGTACGGAATGAGCGAGCTGGGCCCAATCCAATACGGGCGCGGGGCGCATCAAGTTTTCCTCGGCCGCGACATCGGCGAGGAACGCAACTACTCCGAGGAAGTGGCCAGCAAGATCGATTCCGAGGTGCGAAAGATCATCGAGTCGGCTTACGACAACGGCAAACGCATCCTCACGGGGAACTGGGGTAAGGTCCAACGCATGGTCGCCTCGCTGCTGGAGTACGAAACGGTCGAAGCCGAGGAGGTCAGGGCTATTCTCGACGAACGCCCGTACGATCGAGTTCGCGAAGTGGAAGTAGCTGCAGCTCCCGAGGGGCAGAGCGAACGCCCGGCGAGCGACGAGGCCAAGCGGGCCGAAAAACCCACGCGCTTTCCCCCGAAAATTTCACCGGAACCCGCGTGACCTTGCGCGCGTTGCTCTTCGCTGCGGCGCTCGTTGCCGCGTGGTCTCTTCCTGCGGCAAATGCCGCGGCCGAATCGGCGTTGCAGCAAACCGGCGCGCTGCCGCAAGGCGGCACGTATGTGATCGATCCTGACACGACCGTTGACGCGGCTGCGATCGCGCTTTGGTTTCGCGCGCCGGGAGCAGGCTACGATAACTCGACACCGGGCATCGCCGAACTCGCGGCGACGGCCGCTGCGGTCGCGCCGCTGGCCAGTGGGAAGTCACTTTACGCGCTCGTTCATAGCGTCGGCGGAGAACTGAACGTCGAAGTCTATCCGGATATCGTCGGCATCGCGACCGTCGTCCCGGCATCCGCGGCGCGGCGCGTCGTCGCCGCGATCACGGCCGCCTATTACGCTCCGGCCGTTGACGACGGCGCGGTAAAGACCGCTCGCGCGAACGCCGCGGTTCTCGGCGTCCAGCAGCGCTACGAAGCCGATGCGACGCTGCACGATCTGCTGTTTAAACAAATCTTTGCAGAGGGGCCGGCTCACTATCCGCCGCTGCCGGTCTCCGTCGCCGAAATTACAAGCATCTCGACCGCGCAGATCGGCGCTTTTGCCAAACGAGCCTTTCGTTCCGAAAACTCGATCCTCGCGCTGAGCGGAAACGTCGATGCTTCAAACCTAACGGCGGTTACGGACGGTGGCGGCCCCGGGCGCATGGATCCGCCATACGACTCGACGCTAGCCGCGCCACCCGCCTCGGCGACGGCCACGGGGCTTATCGGCGGGATTGGGTTGGCCTGGATCGGCCCTCCGATCACCGACGAGAAGGCCTCCACTGCGTTGGATTTCATTGCCGATTACCTGTTTCGCGATGAGACGGGCGTGGTAACGAAGCAACTCGACCAGAGCGCAAGCGACGCGCTAGTCGTCGGTCAGTTCATCACGTTGCACGATCCCGGCGTGATGCTGGTAACGATCGGAGGCGATCACGCGGACCAGGTCCGCGATCGCGTGCTCGGTGCGCTCGCGGCGATGCGCACGCCGATGGACGCGCAAACCTTGGAACGTATGGCCGTGCGGTGCGCTCGCTCGATCCGGCCTATGTGGCCGATGTCGTAAAACACTATTTGGCAACGCCGGTCGTGGTCAACATGCAAGCGAAGGAGTCGTCCCAGTGAATCTTGTGCGCCGTGCCGCCGCGGTCCTAACCGTCGCGCTGCTACCGGTAACCGTGCTCGGCGCAGCGCCTTCGATATTACCGCCGAGTACCGACACGGTCGCAGGCACGACGGTTCTCCAGCAGATCGACTCGGCCGCCGCGCTTGCAGGCGTTACGTTGGTCGTCCACGCGGGTCTCGATCGCCAGACCATGAAGCAGAACGGATTGGCGGCACTCGTCGCGGAGACGATTCTGAAGACGCCCGTCGGCACGCCACCGATGCCGCTCGAAGAGGCAGTCGCTGCGCGCGGCGGCTCCGTCCGCTTTACGGTGGATCCCGGTGACGTTCGTTTCTACGTCGAGGCGCTTGCCGCCGACGCACCGGCCGTCCTCGGCCTGTTACGTGCTGCGTTAGCGGCGCCGGATTTCTCGCCGGCTACCGTACGAGCGGCGCGCGCCGCGCTTACGCAAGAAATTGCTTCCAGCCAGCAAGTCGCGTTGCAAGTCGGGTTGGATATGCTCAACGCGGTTTCGTCGGTGCAGGCCAACGCGGGGCTGCCCGAACTCGGAACGCCCGCCTCGCTCGCCGACTTGTTTCCCGCCGATGCCGCGGCATTCTATCGCGCATACTATCGTCGCGGCGGGGTGCTGGTCAGCGCCGCCGGTCAACTTAACGCGCTCTCGACCGCCACGCTTTCCGATCTCGCCGGCGCGCTTCCGCTCGGAACCACGTCGCCCGTTACCGTCCACGTAGCCGCGCTGCACGGAACGACGCGCGAAATCGTCGCGCACCGTGACATTTCCTCGCCGTGGCTGATCGCGCAATACCCGGCCCCCCGCGTCGACAATCGAGATTTCGGCCCGATGCTGGTGCTGGCTGCGTTTCTTCGTCGAACGATCTCGGACATCGCGCAGGTCCCCGGAGTCGTCTCGCCGACCTTTGCCTCGCGATCCGTGGGTGCCGTGTACGTGTACGATCGGGTTCCTTCCAGCTTGGTCATCTACGTCAATGGCGGGCTGATCGGCAATCCCAGCCGTACGTTTGCGACGGCCCTCTCGGTCGTCAACGTGCTTGCGGCGACCACGTTGCAAGGGTCGATTGAAGAGTTCAAAGCCGAGGCGGCCGGCGATTTTGCAGACAATGCGACGACGCTCGAAACGCGAACCTGGCTCGCTGCGGTCTTCTCGCGCGAGAGCACCTCGCCGGATTTCATCAACCACGCCCTGGCGGCGATCTCCGCGACGACGCCCGCTGACGTGCAGCGCGCCGCTCGCACCTATCTCGGCAACCCGACGATTGCCCTCGTGCTCCCCCGCGGCACAAATCTTCAGGACTAAACATGTGCAAAGCACACTTCGCCTTTCGGCGCCTAGGCCTGAACTGAATCAAGCCTCGTTTACTTAATGAAGGTTGCCCTCGTTCATGATTACTTAAATCAGCGAGGGGGCGCGGAGCGAGTCTTCGCGCACATTGCGCGAGCCTGGCCGGAGGCGCCGATCTATACCGCGCTCTACGACGAAGGCATCGCGGGCAATAACTTTCCCGCCGCACGGGTGCGCCGCTCGTATCTCGCGCGAGTGCCGTTGGCTAACCGCTACTTTCGCGCGCTGGCTCCGTTCTACCCGCGCGCCTTCGAAACTTTCGACCTTTCCGGATACGACGCGATCGTAAGTTCGACGACGTCGTGGGCGAAAGGCGTGCGCTTTCCAAGCGGCTCGATCCACGTCTGCTACGTCAATACCGTTAGCCGGTTTGCCTTTGCCTACGACCAGTACGTCGCAGGATTGACGCGGACGCCGCTGGTGCGCCCGCTCGTCGACCGTCTGGTTGCGTGGGACCGCGCCGCGGCGATGCGCCCAACGCTATTAGTCGCAAACTCGCGCAACGTCGCGGCGCGAATTCGCACGTACTACGGCCGGAGGGCCGAGGTTCTGCATTGCCCGGTCGACGTCGATCGCTTCACCGTCGGCAGCGGCGAGGGCGACTACTTTCTGATCGCGTCGCGGTTACTGCCCTATAAGCGAATCGAGCTGGCAATCCGCGCCGCCGCCCTCGCCGGCGTCAAGCTCCTAATCGCCGGCACGGGTCCAGCGCAGACGTCGCTGAAGAATCTTGCGCGCGGCACGACGTCAACGCTGCTCGGTTACGTGTCGGATCTGCAGCTAAACGAGTTGCTGGGCAAGGCACGCGCGGCGATCCTTCCAGGGGAGGAAGACTTCGGGCTCGTTCCGCTCGAGGCGGCCGCCGCCGGACGGCCCACGATCGCCTACCGAGGGGGCGGCGCGCTCGAAACCATCGTCGAAGGCGAAACTGGAATATTCTTCGATGCGCCGGAAGCAGAATCGCTCGCAGCGGTGCTGAAAACGTTCGACGCCTCGCGTTATGATGCCCGACGCTTGCGCGGGCAAGCGGAAAAATTCGCGCCCCCGCAGTTCGTGCATCGCTTGCGCGACATCGTCGCGCGAGTCTACCGCGAGAAAAACCAACCCTCGGCGTGAGAACGACATGCGTTGCCGTTGCGGTGTTTGCGATCGTCTACATCGCGCTGGATTTGAACAAACTGTATGCGTTGCGCTATGGCGCCGATCTCGGGACATATCTGCAGACCTTCGTCAACCTGCGGCATGGCTCGTCGTGGAACTTTGGAGAGTGGAAGCCGCACTTGCAGGTGCACGACTCGTGGGCGCTGGTTGCACTCGTGCCGCTGGTGGCGCTCTTTCCGCGCGCCGAGACGTTGATCGTCGTGCAGGTGCTCGCAGTCGGGGCCGCAGCGATTCCGCTCGTTCTGCTGGCTCGCGAGCTTGGGGTCGCCGCGCGCGCCGCAAGTCTGCTCGGAGTTGCCTACCTCTTGTCGCCGGCGGCGCAGGGGCTTAGCTACGATAACTTTTCCGAAAACGTCTTCGTACCGGTTCTGGCCTTGTGCGGAGTGCTCTACGCGCGCAAACGGCTGCTCTGGCCGGCACTCGTAGCCGGTGCATTGCTGGCCGGACTCAAAGAGGACGAGATTCTCTTCGTGCTGTGGTTCGCGGCGGCGTGCGCGCTGTGGTGGGATCGACGAATTGGTCTCGGACTCATGCTCGTAACAGCTTCGATCGGTGTTGCCTTCTGGACGGGCGAGCATCTTGGCGGCGTGCATCCGAACGTTCCGCCATATGGCTTGCGGGTTTACGACGTTGGGGGTAAGCTCGGCCTCATCGCGCTTCTCGCCGCACCCTTCGCGTTCGCACCGTTTGCGATCGGCCGTTGGCTGCTGCTGGGCGTACCGCTGCTGGCCGAAATCGTTTTTATGCAGCCGTGGAATTACGAGCCGAGCCGCCTCGGATCGCATTATGTGGCGCCGCTCCTCGCGGCCGCCGCGATCGCCGCGGCCTTCGGGCTGCGGCGCGTTCCCGGATTCGCGCGGTCGATGCTGCCATGCGCTCTGGTGGTAACGCTGTTGTTCAACGACACGGTACTGCGCCCGGGACGCTGGCCGTTTGTCGTCGATTGGAACGCCTACGCTCGAGCGATTGCGTTGCGCGATAGCGGACGGGGAGCGCTGCTGCCGCGGCGGGATGAGGGCGTGTGGGCCGTCGCCGCGGCTAATCGCAACGTCCGTCTGGATCCGCGGCCGGATCCGAGGTTCGCCGGATGCCCGGCCTACGACACGAACTCGAGGGCGTTCTTCGCGAGTCTGCGCGGAGAAATGCCGGCCGGTCTCTGCGGCGGCGTGCCGGTGAGGCCGTGACGATCGCGGCGTACGGTCCGGTCATGGCCATGCGCGAGGATCGTGGACGCTTTGCCGCGCTGCACGGGCGACGCGTTCTCATCTATTGGCCGCACGGGCTGGGCGATTGGGTTCATTTCGGGTACGTTGCGCCGTTGCTCGACGATTCGAACGCGTATGCGATCGCGCGCTTCGGCGACGACTACGTAAGCATGCTGGAGGGAAGCCCGCTCGTACGCGCGCTTTTCAGCGGCGTTCCCGCGCCCGGCCACGGCGCCGAGCTGGGTGCGGCGAATCTCGGCCTGACCTTACGCCAGTGCGGTGGCAAGGACGTGCAACTGAAAATCCCGGCTCCTCTTTCGCAGGCCGTTTCGGATTTCGCGCCCGACTCGCTGTTGTGGACCGACTATCCGGAGACCGAGGGGCGCACGGCGTATCCGTTTCACACCAAAGCGCGCAATCTGGCCCGGCTGCTCGTCCGCCGCGAACGGCTTGCAAGGTTCGATCTCTCGCAGCCGTTGCAATCGGCGATCGACTTTACGGCGCCTGAGGTGACGCAACTACGCTTTGACGAGCGGCTGGCACGCGTGCTTCCAAAGGGAAAACGGCTCTGCGTGATCTCGCGAGCCGGCGTAACCGCGGCGCGTAAGAACTGGGGAGATGGAAGCGATGCGCGGGCGTTCGTCGCCGCCTTACAGCGACGTGCTTCCCCGTGGATCGTCATCTCGATGGATGACGAAGACCTCGGAGAAAATGTCTTCGGGTTTCGCAGACTCTTCGCGGACGCCGGCGAGCCGTTCGCGCGTTTATTGCGAGCTTTAGCCGCCCGTACCGATCTTTTCGTCGGCGTTCCGGCGGGCCCACTCCACTTCATGCTGGCGCGCGGCGGCGTACCGGTTGTCGGCTTGTGGACCGCGCACCATCCCGACTGGTACGACGAGCCCAATCCCAACGCGATTCACGTCGTAGGGCGTTACGTGCGCGATCGGGGATTCGACCGTCGCGTTGCGACGACGAGCAAACCGCCGGCGCTGCGTCATCGGTTGTGCTACCTGGATACCGTCACGATCGGTGCGGAGCCGGTGATGGACGCGGTGTCGGAGCTTTAACGCAGGTATCGACGGACGTGATCGTCTTACCACCCGAGCGCACGGTTCCGTGCAGGGCGTACTCCGTTGCCGAGATGCGATCGAAGGTTACCGCGATGCTCGCGTCGGGGTAGACGCTGCGGTAGGCAATGTGGTTTGGATTGCTGCCGGTTGCGCGCAGGATCGTGGCGGTTCCTTGGTCCTCGAAAACGACCGACGTCCAGCCGCGGCGCTGCGCGTCGTACGCCACCAACTCCTCGTCGCCGCCCCCCGTCCAGGAGGTAGTCTCCCGCAACGTGTGGCCGTTGCGATCGTAAGCGTAGGTGGCATCGTAGGCGAGGTGCGCGACCGCCGTGCGGTACGTGCAGTTCCAGGTACCGACGAGATAGTGCAGCGCGAACGGCGCGGTCGTTGCCGGCAACGCCGCAGCAAGCACGAGGGACGCAAGCATCACGACAATACCCCTTTTTGGATTTAGACGGCTTTCGGCATTAGTAAGAGCGCGACGATAGATACGGTGTTGAAGAGTGCGTGGGATATCATCGACGCGAAAATGTTTCCGGTGCGGTAATAGACCGCGCATAAGACGATGCCACCTAGCGCTAGCGGAACGGCCGCGAAGATATCGCCGTGCGCGATCCCGAAGAGCACGCCGCTGAGGATGGCGCCGGCCCAGAAGCCGCCGTACCGCACGCCGAGGTTGAAGAAGAGCAGCCGGAAAAACGTCTCCTCGGCAAACGGTGCGAAGATGACCGCAAAAACGACAAAGATTTCGATCGTGGTGGTGTTGTGCAGCCCTTTAAATATCTCGATGATGTCTTGCTGATGTTGGCTGTGCGCTAAATGGTCGATCAGCGTAGCGCCGCCGTTTGCGACGACGACCATGGCGAGCGCGCCCAGGGCCGCGATTCCCAAGTTCGACCAGGTCGGCATGCGAAATCCCAGTTCCCGCAGGCTGAACTTCGAAAGCGCCGGCATCGCGGCGATTACGATCGCAACTAAAACGGCCTCCACCACGAACTGAAAGCCAATGAGCAGGTCGAACTCGAGCGGGTCGACGTTGGTGGGCGCCTTGGTGTTTTGCGAAACGACGAAAAGCCCGACGAAGAGGAGGGTGATAAAGCCGGCGAGCAGCCACGTCGCCGAGGTCGAGTCGTTCACCACGAAGCTCCGAAGAAAGGTTGCACAACGATAACGCTCGCGCAGTCGCCGCGCGGTCGACGTCGAGGGCGAGCGCGAGACTGTTGACGAGCGTCTTGCGCCGGTACGCGAACGCGCCGCGCACGACCTTCCAAAATAGGTCGAGGTCGCGCACCGCGACGGCCGGCTCGGGCCGGCGCACCAGCCGAACGACGCTGGAATGCACTTTCGGCGCCGGAAAAAATGAGTCCGGCCCGACCGAGAAGACCAGCTCCGCCTCCATCGCATATGCAACCGCTACCGAAAGGCTTCCGTAGGCCGCCGTACCGGGTGAGGCCACGAAACGCTCGGCGACGTCTTTCTGCACCATCACCGTTAGCGAGTAGGGCCCAGACGGCATTTCGATCAGCCGCAGCATTAGGGGCGTTGCGATGTTATAAGGAAGATTGCCCGCGACGCGCCACGGCTTTCCCTTCGACCAACTCTGGTAATCGAAGGCCAGAGCGTCGGCCAACACAATTTGCGCGGCGGCTATGTCTTCGCGCGAGCGAAGTACGGCTACCAGTTCCGGGTCGATCTCGATTGCGGTAAGCTGCGCGCCTTCGTCGATGAGCGCGCGCGTCAATGCGCCGGTGCCGGCACCGATCTCGAGCGTGCGAAGCTTGGGCGGAGCGCCGTCCAAGGCCAACCGGGCGATGCGGCCTGCAGTCGAAGCGTTGACGAGAAAGTTCTGACCGAAGCGCTTTTTGGGGCGTAGGCCCGCCTTCGCCAGCAAGGCACGGGGGCTCGACACCCCTCTATTCTACGCTACTTCAACCGGTAGACGGTGACGTCGCGGCGGCCGAAGATCATGGCCCCACGAAGCGAGTCGAAGCCGAGATCGATTCGATTCCCAACGATCGCGCCGCCGGTATCTCCGGCGATCGCCATCCCGTAGCCTGGGATATACAGGCGCGTTCCCAGGGGAATGATGCGCGGGTCGACTGCGACGATTCCATAGCCGGCGCGCCTTCCGCTGGCGGTCATGCCGTCACCACCGGCGCTGCCGGCGGTATAGGCGGTCGCCATCATCCGAATCGCCCCGCGGGCGACCGAGATCATTTGGGTCATGCCGCGAGCTTCAAAAGCCGCGAGTGTGCTTGGGCCGATTCCTTGCGCGACGATTCGGGATTCGGCTTTACGTATCACGGTTGTCGAAACGATCCGCTGGTAAACCCGCCCGCCGTCGCGCTGGGCGTAGTCCACTCTAACCTCAGCCAGCCCGGGACGGCCTTTAGCGATCAGCTTCGAGCTGCCGGGGGCCAGGATAATAGAGAGACGAGTTACGGTCTTCGGTTGAAGGGGGCGACGTTCCAGGCGTTCCCACCTGATGACGCCGTTGCTGTACGTTACGCCGGTCGATGCGGTTTGCGAGGCCGTTGGGGCCGCCCATACTGGAGTGACTGCCAAACCAACAACGAGAAAAGCGGCGTAGATTACGCGTCCTATCAATCCGAAGTTCCTTTCTTGTCCCAAATCGCGTCCAAGATCTGCGCTCGACACCCCGCAGCGGGAGCGGACGATGCACGCGGTTCGGCATTTTTTTGAAGCGGCGCACGCGGCCGCTTAGGCAACGGATCCGACGGAAAACGCCTATACAGTTCGGGCCGGCTTGCCGTCGTACGGGCCGGTCCGGGCTCTGACCCGGGCACTATAGCACGCGCCTTTCGACGCTAAAGTATGACAAAAGTCGTAACCGCGAGATAGGCCCTGCTTGCTCGAACGCTTCGGAGGTGCTTCTGGCTTTCACGGGGCGTGCCCGAATGCGGAAGCGAAGGAAGACGCTGGTGCAACCCGTGCGCGTGGGACTCTTTACCGAGATTTATCGGCCTGTCATTAACGGCGTGGTGGCATCGGTGGAAGCGTTGGCTTCGGGTTTGCAGGCTCGGGGCCACAAAGTGATTTGCTTTGCGCCGAGTATGCCCGGCACCGCCCGGTCCGAGGGCGATGTCCATCGGATTCCGTCGCTCCCGCTCCCCGCGCGCACACCTTACCGTTTGACGCTTCCACTTGTCAGCCGGCGCGTCAACGCGGTTATCAAAGGTCTTTCGGTCATTCACGCGCACTCGCCATTCGTCACCGGCTGGATGGGCATGCGCTACGCACGCCGCTATGGGATGCCGTTGGTCTATACCTACCATACGCAGCTCGAGGCCTACGCTCACTACGTGCCCTTCGAAGCCAATGCGACGCGCTTTGCAGCCAGCCGGCTTACGCGAACCTTCGCGAATCTGGCCGACGCCGTCATCGCACCGACGCCCGCAATGGCCGCGCGTCTTCGGGAACTCGGCGTAACGGTGAGGATCGAGACCGTGCCGACCGGGATCGACGTCGCGCTCTTTGGCGCGGGCCGTCGCCGGGACGAGGTTCGGGAGCGATTCGGCGCGCGAGCGGACGATCGCGTCCTGCTCTGCGTCGGACGGCTGGCGAAGGAGAAGAGTCTCAAGCTGCTTTTCGAAGCCCTGGCGCGGGCCAACGATCCTTCGTTAAAGCTCGTCGTTGCCGGCGATGGGCCGTTGCGTTCCGAGCTGGAGCAGTTCGCGCGCTCTGCCGGCGTCTTCGAACAGACACGCTTCCTGGGCTTCGTCTCACGCCAAGACCTGCCGGATCTTTATGCCAGCGCCGATGCATTCGTGATGGCCAGCACGACTGAAACCCAAGGCATCGTGCAGGCGGAGGCACTCGCCGCCGGAGCGGCCGTCATCGCTGCCGACGTACCCCAAAACCGGGACGTCCTCGGCTCTGCCGGCGTGCTGGTGCCGTCGACGGCTGAGGCATTCGCCGACGCCTTCCGCCGCGTGAGGAGCGGTCCCGAACCGGCCCGAGCCGCGCTCTCCCGTCGAGCCGCAGAGCGTTTCTCGATCCAGGGTCAGGTCGATCGCACCCTCGCGCTCTATGAAAGTTTAATTCGTCCGGCTCGAATTGCTTGACCTCGAACATATGTTCGCATAAAATGGGGTAAGATTAATGCGATGGAGAGGCGTGAGAAAAAAGTTCTCGAGGTAGCGGTCGGATACGGGTCTATGCCGCACTGAGTGCTGCCCAGGGTCGCGAGGTCGTTCGGCTTCCGTTCCAAATCGCGAGTCGCCAGGGGCTCATGGAGCGGGCGGCCGCCTACGCAGCGCTCGTGATGGTCGCGCGTGCGCTTTGCAAACGCGGGGTGACGCGCGCGCATTTTGTGTTGCCCGACCGTCAGTTCGTTGAAGAGGTCACGACCCGGCGCGACGTACCGGACGCGCTGACGCTTCCCTACGTTCGTTTGCGTTGTGCGCTCAACGCATTCCACGATGTGGAGATCGGCGTCGGAGCGACCGACGAGCTGACGCAAAGGGCGGGAGCGGAGGTAGCGCTGAACGTTGCCGCGTGAACTTTCTCCGCCTCGATCCGGGTGTTTTGCCGGTCGAGACGAAGGCGCTCGCAAAAGCCTTGCTCGGCCGCGTTCTCGTGCGCGCCGGCGAAGATGGAACGACTGCAGGCCGAATCGTCGAGACTGAAGCCTACCTTCCCAACGATCCGGCGTGTCATGCGTTTACTGGCAAGAGCTTGCGAAACGCGACGCTGTTTGGGCCGCCTCACCGCGCCTACGTCTATCAAATATATGGCACCTCGTTTTGCTTCAATCTTTCGAGCGAGCCCGAGGGAGAAGGCGCGGGTGTGCTAGTGCGCGCCCTCGAGCCGATCGAGGGATTCGAAATCATGGCGCGCCGGCGAGGCGTCGAGCGGCAGCGCGATCTTTGTCGCGGCCCGGGCCGCCTCTGTCGCGCGCTGGCGATCGATCGATCCTTCGACGGCACCGATCTCTTCTCTGACCCCATCCTTTGGCTGGCGAGTGACGACTGGGCACCCGCGCGCGTACGCAGCAGCCCGCGCATCGGGATAACCCAGGCGGCGGATCGTCGCCTGCGATTCTACCTCGCGGGAAGCCCCTACGTCAGCGGGCCGGTTCGCCTGAGCCCCGCTTGAACGCCGCCGGGGGCTTATGCTATACTGCG
>JBEKRW010000145.1:0-6128 GCA_049517595.1 Candidatus Cybelea sp.
AAAGCCGCCCATGCACGGCGCGCAGCGCCGCAAGAAGTCTTGCTCTTGCGGCGTCAGAAGATTGTAGCTCCAGTCGATGAGCGCGTGCATGGTTTGCTGGCGTGGTTGACGATCCCGGCCGCCGGCGAGTACTCGAAGCTCCAAGTGCTCGGCGAGCTTTTGAACGGGGATCGTCCTGACACGAGCCGCGGCGAGTTCGATTGCCAGGGCAATTCCGTCGAGTCGCCGGCAGATCTCTTCAACGAACGGCCGGTTCTTCTCGGCTGAGAAGTCTCGGCTTGCCGCGCGGGCGCGATCGTTGAAGAGTTGCGCCGCAGAATCCAGATTCAATCCCGACATTTGATAGACGTGCTCGCCGGAAATGTTGAGAGGTTCGCGGCTCGTTGCCAGAATCGTAACGTAGGGGCAACGGCGTATCAGCGCCACCACGACGCGCGCAACCTCGCCAATCAAATGCTCGCAGTTGTCGAGCACTAGGAGCAACTCGCGTTCGTCGAGATGCTTGAGAAGCACGTCGAGCGGCGCGGCGTCTTTTGCCTGATCGACGCCCAGGACCTGGAGCAATACGCTGACCACGAGCTCTTCATCGAAGATGGAAGCGAGGTCGACGAACCAGGTTCCGTCCTTCCGATCGTTGAGCACCGAATTGGCCGCCTCGAGCGCAAGACGCGTCTTTCCCATGCCGCCGGCGCCCACGATCGTGACGAGAGCTTCGGTTTCCAAAAGCCGTTCTATCCGCAGAACGTCCTGCTGCATTCCGACGAAACTCGTCGTTTGCAGTGGAAGATTGTTGGACGGCGTTTCGAGCGCGCGCAGGGCCTTAAAGTCCGAGCGTAGCTCCGCGGCGACCGCCTGGAAGACGCGCTGGGGCTCTTTGAGATCGCGCAACGGAATCGTCCCGAGATTGCGCAGCGTTATGCCGGAAGGGAGATTTCCGATTAGGAGATCGGCGGCATCTCCGGAGACGAGGATTTGGCCGCCGTGACCGGCCGACAGCAGCCGCGCCACCCGATTGACGGGCGTGCCGAAATAGTCGCCCGCGCGCTCGTCGGCCTCGCCCGCCGCGATGGCCATCCGAACGCGCAGGTCGTCGACGTCGGCAAAGTTCGCGCACCCAAGTTGGCGCTGCGCGCCGGCCGCGGCTTCGAGCGCCTCACCGACGGTCCAAAACGCCGCGCAAAACGCATCGCCGATCGTCTTAAAGACGTATCCACGCCGCCGCTGAATCTCGGACCGCAGGATCTCGTCGTGCCGTCGCACGGCATCGCGCATTGCGTCGCCATAGGCGTCCCAGCGCTGCGTGCTTCCCTCGATGTCGGAGAATAAGAATGCGACCGTGCCCGTGGGAAGAGCCAAACTCTCCACGGGCGCTCAGTTTCAACGCGGGGCGGGCGGGCTTCCCCTTTTTCGGTGTTGGGCTAGCGGTCTTTCCGCTGGTATTTCGTCAGGCTCGTTATTGGGACGACCTGCTTCGAGAGCACGGCCACCAATTCGGCGCGACTCTTCACGTCGAACGTCTGGAAGAGCTGGGCGAGTTGATTGCGCACCGTATGCGGGCTGCGTCCGAGCTTCTTGGCGATATCGGCATTGGCTCGGCCTTCGCGCAGCAGTTCGAGCACTTCGCGCTTTGCAGGTGGAATGCGCTCGAGCGGAACGACGGTCGATGTTTTCGACTCGCCGATCCGGCGCGCGATCCAACTCTTCGGCCACGGCGCAATCTTCCGGGCGGCCCGCTCGATCCAGCGCTTGTCATTCGTCGCTTCGTAAAGACCCAGCGCGCATAATGCGGCGCGCCAGCCATAGTTGAAGTCTTCGAAGATCGACCAGGCTTCGGTTAGCGCGGCCTTTCCTTCTTGCGTGTCGCCGAGCCTCAGCCAGGCAACACCCTGCGAATAGCTTTCGAAACCGCGCACGCGAGGGTCGCTTCCGTACGAAAGCATTGGGATGACCGATGACTTGAGCGAACGGAAACGTGCCAGGTATTGTTCCGCGATCGCCGGGTTTTCGTGGGCATAAAGCTCGGCGAGAACCAGCAGAGCTTCGCGCTCTTCACCGGTCACTTCGCTCCACGAGATGCGCTGAGCGATATCGCTGGCTTCCTGCAGTTGCTCGGAGGCAAAGGCGGCTTCGCCGGTGTTCCGAGCGAGCAGCGCCCGATCCAAATAACAGAGGACGCTCCAGTGGTCCGAGGGCGCCATCTTGCCGGCCTTCTTGAATGAGCCAAAAGCGGCCAACTCGTTGCCTTGCAACTCATCGATCGACGCCAAGAAGCGCGTGACTTGGAAGTGCTCCAGCTTGAGGCCCGAGGTCCACGGAAGCGCGTCGTACGTTTGGCGAACGCGGTCGGCAACGTCGTGCAGCGGCATCTCGCGGCACAACAGCGCCAACGTCAGAAGGGCGTTGCCGCGATAAAACTCATCCGGCGCCTGCGTACTATCAAGCTCGTCGAGGGCCTTCTCCAACTCTTCGACCTGCCGGAGCACGTCGCTGCGACGCAGCGCAATCCACGAAAGCATGATATGCGCTCTGGCGCGGTTATTGGGATCGTTCGAACGCAACACCACCATCGTGGCCTCTTCGGCCTTCTGATGGTCGTGTTGCATCCACGCGATGGAGCCGGTAAGGTAGTGGGCTTCATCGTACAGGGGATCACCCGGTAAGAGATCGTTCAGAGCCCGGTCGATCAGTCTCTGCCCAGCGACATAGTCCCTCGTATAGCCGAAGGCAGCGCCGAGAAAGACGTCCCGGGCGATCCGAAGGTCGGAATCTTCGGGAAAATCGGAGAGCGAGCCGATGACGTCAAGAAAACGCCGCTCGCGCAATGCTAAGCGTGCGGACGCGATCATCCCATCGAGCGTCGCTTCGCTGCCGGCAACGAGCTGATGGCAACGGTCAAAGTCCGCCGCTATAAGCGCGCGTTCAAAATCTGCGACGTCAAAGTTCGGATTTGTTCGAACGGTTGTGTGCATGTATCCGATCTAGTTGTAAAGTGCAGGACCTATCCATTCGGCGGTTCCCCACCGGACCAAGCCTTTTCTACGGTACCTTTATACCAGCCTTTGGGCCGGCGAAAATATTTTCCGCTGGCCCAAGTAAGGCCTACGAGGAGACTACCAGGCTACGTCGGGGGTCCGCCACCTACCGAAGCCGGGGCCGGGGGTCCACCGCCTACCGACGGGGGTCCGCCACCTACCGAGGTCGGCGTCGGGGGTCCGCCGCCTACCGACGGGGGTCCACCACCTACCGAATTATGACGCGCCACGTGAAGGGCTGGCGCTGGAGGCCCACCGCCGACTGAAGCCGGAATAAGGCCGCCCGCGGAGTTGTGGGACATGTGCGAGACGTGGTAGGCTGAAGTGGCGTTAGGTAAAAGGGAGCTGCCGGTCAAGTTTCCTGAGGCGCAACCGCCTAAGAAGAACGCCGGCGCCACCATCGGAATGGCGAGTAATATCGCACGCATCTCTTTTTTTCCCTTCGGCGCCCAGAAGGCGCTAGGAGGCTTAGGGACTAGTACGAATATACTAGTACGAAATCGCCTCCAAAGATAGGTCTGCTTGGTAAACTATGCACTTTATTTATAAGCCTAGCGGGTACTTTGATGCTATTAGGGCACGCACGAGGGGCGAAAAAGCACTTTAGACCCCCCGGAACTACGCTTTACCGATCGCGGTCCCGCGATGGGCTTGCTTTTTGCTTTACAAGAAGGAGTCTCATCATGTCCTTTACCTGTCTACGGGCGCCGGTGCGGCTTGGGGCCGCCCTCGTAATCGCGCTCGGGCTGCCGGCGATTTCCGCATGCAGCGGTTCCTCACAGATGGCCAATGCGCTGCCCCCAGGGGCGTCGGTACGCCACAGCGCGGGCGTCGAGCCCACATCTGCCTACAGTTTTAAGACGATCAACGATCCAGCCGATCCGACCACCGAGATCCTGGGAATTAATAACCTGGGTAAAATTTGCGGGTACTATGGCAACCCTTATGTGGGATTCTACGCCCGCCCGCCATATACGGCGAATAAGTTCTATAAGGAGCTCTATCCTGGAGCCGCCGATACGGTCGTCACCTCGATCAACAACACCGACGCCCTCGCGGGATGGTACGAAGACACCAAGGGAAGAATCTTCGGGTTCACTGAGTGGGAAGGCATCTGGACGAAGTACCAGGATAACCACCTGCTCCACGAGCCACAGTATACGAAGCTCCTCGGCCTTTCAGACGACGAGCTGGCCGTCGGTTACTACCAGCTCAACGGGATCGACCACGGCTTTGAGTTGAACCTGTCCACCGGAAAGTTCCAGAGCATTCTGCCGCCCGGCGCCAAGAGCTCGTCCGCGACCGGCATCAATGGTAAAGGCGACATCGTCGGCTGGCTGACCCTCGCAAGCGGGGTTACCGAAGGTTGGCTCCTCAAGGGCGGAACCTTCACGGAGTTTGCGTATCCCGCCGCCTCTCAGACGCAGGCGACCGGCATCAACTGGTCCGACGATATCGTCGGATCTTTCGAAGATGCCTCGGGGAACACGCATGGCTTCGTCTTAAGCGATGTCCTGGCGACCCCTGAGTGGACGCAGATCGACGATCCGAACGCTAAAGGAAGCACGGTGGTGACGAGCGTCAACAATCACCACTCAATGACGGGTTACTATCAGGATGGCAGTGGAAACATCGACGGTTTCTTGGCGACGTTGAACCAGGGCGGAAACTAGACCCTTCCGCCCAGTTTCGCGCGCGCGCGAAAAATGGGAAATGAGGGCCGGTAGGAAAAAGAACCGAGTCTTGCACGGCGGTCTCGCAACCAGGAGAAGACTCGTTTTGAAAAAGCCTCGGCTCAGCGTCAGTTATTTGGGTTCGGTTCTTTTGACCGTACTTCTATTCGCCGCGTGCACGAATGGCTCGGGCGATTTGAACGGTACGCAGGTGTTCCAGCACGCCTTGCGACCAGCGAACAGGAATACCACCTCCAATCCGAGTCCCATTAAGCACATCATAATCATCATTCAAGAGAATCGGTCCTTCGACAATTTATTTTCCACGTTCCCCAACGCCAACGGAACGACGCAGGGCCTCATGAAGACGCCGAGTGGCGATCAGCCCGTAACCCTCAAGGAGGTCGATCTTGACGCGCCTTGCGACTACACGCACTCGTACCACGGCTTTCTCAAAGCGTACGATGGCGGCAAGATGGACGGGTTCAACCTAGAAGGGGGCAGCGGGCACTGCGTAAATAAGACCACCGGCATGTACCAGTACGTCAACGCGGAACAGATCGCGCCGTACTGGGACATGGCGATGCAATACGTCCTCGCCGACGACATGTTCCAAACCCAAGGCAGTGGGAGCTTTACCGCGCATCAGGATCTGATTGCCGGCTCCACGATCCTCGATCAGGCGGAGACGAAGAGCCTCGTCGACATCCCAACACATCTGCCATGGGGGTGCGACTCTCCCGCGGGGACGCGCACGTCGGTCTTACGTTTTCTTGGTTCGGGGTTGTTCAAGTACAAGGCTCACACCGGCCCATTTCCCTGTCTGAACTACGAGACGATGCGCGATCTGCTTGACGCCCAAAGCGTCTCGTGGAGGTATTACTCGCCGCCGGTTGAGGGCGGATCGGGAAGCGAGTGGAACGCCTTCGACGCGATTAAGGCGGTTCGCGATGGACCCGAATGGGGAGTCAACGTTACGAACTCCGACACCCAGATATTCACCGACATCACCGACGGTCAACTTCCATCGCTTTCGTGGGTTATTCCCGATGGCGCAGACTCGGACCATCCGTCGCAAAAGGGCGGAGACAACGGGCCTTCCTGGGTGGCCAGCGTGGTCAACGCCGTTGGACAGAGCTCTTACTGGTCCAGCAGCGCGATCGTCGTTGTGTGGGACGATTGGGGAGGCTTTTACGACCACGTGCCTCCGCCGTTCCAAGACAGTTGGGGCGGATTGGGCTTTCGCGTTCCCATGATCGTCATATCGCCCTACGCACTGGGCGGCGGCAGCGTAAACTACGTCTCGCACACGCAGTATGAGTTCGGCAGCATTCTGAAGTTTATCGAAGGCACGTTTGGGTTGGGTAGCTTAGACACCACCGACGAGCGAGCGACCAGCATGGTGGACTGCTTCGACTTTTCG
>JBEKRW010000146.1:0-6046 GCA_049517595.1 Candidatus Cybelea sp.
GATCCGCGTAGGGTTCGGAGCGATTGGTCTTGTTATGGCTTTCGAACAGTTCGAAGACTTCCTTGACGGCCGGCCGCGAGAGCAGTTCGATCTGCTTGTAGACCGTCGATCCCGAAGGCGAGAGGCCGGCTCGGTCCGCCTGCGGGTTGAAGACGCCCGCATTTGACGTACAGCCTCCAATGACGGCCCCGGCGAGAATCGTAGCGAGAAGCCCGAGCTTATAGCGTGTTGTCATGTTATGTTTACTCCTTTACTCAGATTTGCCGGGCGTCGCAGTGGTCGCCCAAAGGCCGATGACGCCGGGCGATCCGCTCGCCGGAGCGAGCAGCTTCTTCGGCATCTCGATGACGATCGACAGGACGTCGTAAGGCGCCAAGAAGTCCTTGGGCTTTCCGATCACGCATTTGTTGGAACCGGCCGTTCCATAGCTAACCCCGTTGAGGACGATCTTTTGATCCTTCGAAGCGAAGCGGAAAGAGGTCGCCGTGGCCGGCGGCACGTGCGGATGGTTCGCGTAGTTCCGATCGGGAATGATCTTAAAAAACTGCGCGAGGTCGAAGAAAAACGGGTCGCGTCGCGGACCGACGAAGACCTTGATGCCGCCCTTGAGCGACGCGGGCTTTCCAAACAAGAAAGTGCCGGTCTTACCGATGAGCGTGTTGGACGTTCCAACTTCGTTCGGCTTGCCCGGACCGTACAGCGTGATGTCTTGACTGCTGCCGGTCGAATCTGCCGTGAACTGTATCACGGTGTTCTCCGTGAACGATCCGGAGGCAACGCCGGTATTGGCTATTTTGAACTGATAGAGCAGGCTGGGATCGAGCGCGAGGCCGCTGTACATGCCGGCGGGAATGAGCGGGCGCACGTCCATGACGAGCGCAACGCGCGAAGCATCGTGCGGATCCGGGAATGCGAAGACGTCGGTGATGTCCGCGAGCGGGTTGGCGACGACGGTCGGCGAGTCTTGATGGTCGGATCCCCGGGCGGCTCTAACGGAGTAGAGCGAAACCGAGAAGGCGAGCACGAAAACCGCCGCCATCGTTGCGATGGGTCGAAGCAGTTTCATACGGGCTCCTTTATGGCCAGTGGGTGGTGAGGTGTCGAGAGCAGCAACGGAATGAACGCGAAGGCGGCAACGCCGCAGAGCGTGAGGGTAATGATGGCGAGACGGGGTATCGCGACGCCTTGATCGGCGAGCCCTTGGGCGAGCATGATCGCGCCGATCGTCGAGATGACGGTGGAGGTGAGGAACGGAGCAACGCGCGTGAGGCGCGCGAAAGACGACCGGCGTTGCAGCCATGCGGCGCCGTGCACGACCGCTAAGCCCAGGCCGGTCAGGATCGTCGCCAGGCCGAGACTGAAGACGACGATGAGAAACAGGCCGTAGCCGACGCGGTGCAGGTGCAACGCGGTGAGCAGCACGACGATTGCTGCCGGACAGGGTGCGATGCCGCCGCTCATTGCCGCGATGACGGCGCTCGGAAAATGGAGCGGCGCCGAGCCCGGAATCGCGTGCGAATGAGCGTGCTCGTCATCGTGGTGGTGGCGATGTTCGTGCGCGTGCCGCGCACGCTTCACCGCCGCCGACAGCGTGCGCGCTCCAATGACCGCAACGGCCGCACCGGAGAGCAGCGTGATCCACGTAAACAGGCTCTCGGTTGCGAATCCGGCGGCAAAGAAAAGCAACGCCCCGAGCAACAGCACGGCGATGGTATGCGCGAAGGTTAGTGCGCCCGCCAAAATGACGGTTTGTTTGAACGTTGCCCGAGCTCCGACCAGCGTGAACGCAAGCAACGCTTTGCCGTGCCCCGGCTCGAGGCCGTGGAGCGCCCCGAGTCCAAAGGCGGCCAGAATCGTCAGCAAGATCAAGAGCGGCGTTTGGTTTCCGCGTGAAAAGAGATCCGACAACGCCGACGACCGTACGATCGAGCTCGCCCCCCACGAAGCCGCATCGTCGCCGCTAACTCGCACGTGCGCGACGCGCCCGCTGACGAGATCGAACGTTGCGACATCGTTGTGGCGGGGTGAGCCGATTAGTGCGCCCGGATAAGAGCGGAGTTCGTTGGTCGGCTCGGACAAGCCGGGCAACACGATGTCTTTCCAACCGATGCGCCGATCCGCGTAGACGAGATCGTGCACGGTTATCGGTGATTTCGCGGGCGCCGAGACGGTGAAGTCGCCGGTCCAATACAGGATGGGAAGTCCGCCCGCGCCAGGACGCGTGCGCGACGTTGCGCGTTCGAGGCGCATCGGAAGGGTCGCGCCGCCGGCTTTAATGGAGAGCCCCGCCGCCACGCGCAACGCCTCTTCGTTCTCCCAGGCGCGCCGTCGCTGCGGCGTCCAGGTGGCCGCATTCATGATTTGGAACGTCGGAATTTCCGCGATGTCGAGTACGTAATGGACGCGGAGCGCGCCGGCCTGCGGACGGATCTCGGCAAGGTGATTGATCGTGAAGTTTCCGAGCGGATGAGCGGCGGCGGCGCCGCCGCCGGCGAGAAAAAGGATGGCGCTCCAAGCGCCCAAAGCCGCTAACCGACTCACATTAAAAACCATCGTCGCTCCCCTCGATGGCTTAGTGAACGCGCCGGACCGGCGTTTGGATTGCGGCGGCCCGTAAGAAGGGCGCCGGCCCGAGGATTCTTGCAAACGCGTCAACGCAAGGGCGGCTCGTTGACGTGCCGTCGGCTCGCATGGTAGCTTAAATTATCTATGAGCAAACCCAGCGCGTCTGTAGCAAGACTCTCTTTGAATAGTGCGCGTACGATTGCCGTCGCGCTCATAGCCCTGTCCGGCTGTTCTGGGTCGAGGGGCGCCTCGACGATTCCGTACCTTTCGACGGCCGGCGCGCAGCCGCAGGGCGTGAGTTCGTCAGACTTCAAGCGGGTTGCCGCGTGGGGGTCCAAAGGAAAGATAGCCGTCGCCCAGTGTCCCGAAGGCTATAGGGTTGTCGCCGGCGGGTCGAGCAGCAGCGATGGCAGCTTCGTCGGCACCGGATATGCGAACTCGAAGTTCGACAGTTGGTACGTGCACCCGGATTCGAACGCAAGCGCCGAGGCGTTTGCCTCGTGTCTTCCAAAAGTAATCGCGCGAAAATACTTTAGGTGGCGCTCCTCCGGATCGATCAGCGGTCTAGCCGGTGCTCAATGCCGGCGCGGATACACGCTCATTACCGGGTTTGGATTGGGTACCATCACCAACGCGTGGTTTAATGCGACCACCAATACGTACTGGGTAAGCGGCGGGGCAGTTGCCTACGCTTCGTGCGCGAGGCTTTCCGCCGGCGTCGTGATTAAGCACGCGTGGAATAAGAGTCAGAAGCCCAAGAGCGTCTACGCTGGATGCGGCTCGGGATACAGCGTGATCGGCGGTTCTATGGGCGACAATCAATGGCCCGGGCCTCCGATTCAAGAGCATCCAGGCGTTGCTTCCGGCCCGGGGCAACACGGGTACGCCGGTTGGTGGACGTTTAGCAACGCTATGAACGAGTTAACGTGGGCCGCCTGCGTTCCGACGTAGCTTGAAGCGATTATGTGTAGCGCAAATTTCTTTGATCTTCGCACTAACCGGGTGCGGTCAGGAAAGCGCGAGGATCTTTCCCGCTAGTCCTGCGTCTCGCGCCGGTACCTCGTTGGCATCACCGCAGAATTTACGGGTCGATCATGTCGTCATCATCATTCAAGAGAATCGCACCGTCGACTACCTCTTCAACGGACTTCCCGGCGCCGACACCGTAACGCGAGGCAAACTGTCAAACGGCCGCGACGTTACGTTACAGCCGGTCTCCCTCTCCGCCCCTTACGGCATCTCGCATAGGCATGACGCCTTCAAGGTCGAGTACAATCACGGCCGTCTCGACGGTTTCGATAAGGTAGGCACGCATTGCCAGATTCGGAACGCGTGTCCGCGAAGGTACCAGCGGGCCTACGGCTACGCGCCGCATGTGGAAGTAAAACCATACTTTGCGATGGCGGAACAGTATGGATTCGCCGACCGGATGTTCCAGAGCAATCAGGGGCCCAGTTTCCCCGCCCATCTCTATCTCTTGAGCGGAACGTCCGAGATTTCGCCTCACTCGCAGCTTCTTGCGGCGGAGAACCCGAGGACGGCGGATGGTCGTTTCACCGGCGGCTGCGACTCGCCGCGGGGCTCCCTCGTCGCTCTGATCGATCCCAAAGGGCGCGAGAACAAGGCGACTTATCCGTGCTTCGGTCCTCCCGCGCTGCCCGAGTTAATCGCGGAGAAGTCGCTGAGCTGGCGTTACTACGGCTTTCATCAGCGCGCCGGCATTTGGAACGCTCCCGACGCGATTAGGAGCATCCGGAACAGCCCCGAATTTAGAACCGACGACGTAACGCCGTCGAGGAGAATCCTTAGCGACATCGGCCAGGGGCATCTCGCCAACGTTTCGTGGGTGACGCCGACTTCGGCCGCGTCGGACCACGCCGGAGGCACCGACGGCTCTGGCCCTTCGTGGGTCGCGTCCGTCGTGAATGCTGTCGGCGAGAGCCAGTACTGGAACGACACGGTCGTCTTCGTCGTCTGGGACGACTGGGGGGGCTGGTACGATCACGTCCGGCCCCCGATGTATAACTCCTATGAGCTGGGCTTCAGAGTTCCGCTGATCGTCATCTCGCGCTACGCGAAAAAAGGTTTCGTCTCCCATCGCTTGTACGAGTTCGGCAGCATCTTGAAATTCATCGAGGTGCACTTCGCTTTGGGTTCGCTCGGAACCACCGACGCGCGCTCCGACGACCTATCCGATTTCTTCGACTACAATCAGGCGCCGCGTAAGTTCGCGCATATCAAGGCGCCGTACAGGGCGGACTATTTCCTCAATCAGCCGGATTCGGCGCAAGACCCCGACGACGACGACAATTTATAAAAAAGAAGCCCCCATTTTAGCCTAGAGCGCCGCCCTGAACTAAATGGAGGCTTCTTTATAGAGTAGCCTCTTTATTTTACGGTTACGTTGACGGATTTCGATGCGATGCCGTCCGCAACGACCTGGATGGTGCTGGGCCCGGCACCGATGTTCTTGGGTACGTCGAACTCGGTGCTCACGACGAGCGAGCCGGTTTGAACGCCCATCGAGCTATGGTTATGCGTCCGGGCGTAGACCACGTTGCCGCTTTTCGTATTCGTGATCCGGACCAACGGGTAGTTTTCCGCATTTTGATATTCGTCGCCGAAGGCCATCGCCTGCGACATACCGTTGAACTGCGTACCCGAGATCTTGTACGTGGTGCCGCCCTTGATCGACTTGGGTGCGGTTTGAATCGTCGGGGCCCACGCCGAGTTCGATTGGCCCGGCGGCGTGTACAAGTCCACGCTGGAGCCAAACATCGCAATCTGTCCGGTTGGCAATAAAATCGGAGTGCCACCTTCGTAGCCGACTGCGGTCATCGTCGTACCGTTGAAATCGTACAACTCGCCGCTAACGCCGAAGACTAAGACGTCCCCGTCGGGCTCCAGCACTGAGAACGAGTCGCCGGCGTTGTCGCCGTTCGGAAACGTCGGGCCGGCCGCCCACGTGCCGGTCTTGATCGTGTAGATTGCAGTGTTACCGGTTCCGCCGCCACTGGCGCCCTGGCCGGATCCCGTCGCGAAGACCGTACCGTCGGGTCGCAGCATCGCCGGCCCGATCTCGCCGGGCGGGAGGTAGCAGTCTTTTTTCTTTGGTCCGTACTGCAGGCAGGAATGGTACGGGGACTCCGAGCGTAAGTCGACTACAGTCGAACCCGCGCTCTTCCACTGGCCGGTCGTCGGGTTGAAGATCTCGGAGTTCGTGGAATTCTTGACGTCCTCGGTCAAAATAGTGCCGTCGGGAAGCAGCGTCCAGCCTTCCTCCGAGTTGAAGTCGGATTTTCCGTTGCCTTTATATTGCGTCCACTTGCCCGTTACGGGATTCCAGGTCGCGTCGAACTTCGTGAGCTTTTGCCCGATGGCGAATAACCCGTTGGACAGTACGCTCGACGGCGAGTCGCCGATGAAAGCCCAGCCCTTGGGATGCTCGAACTTCGTCCACGTATTCTTTACTGGATCGTAG
>JBEKRW010000147.1:0-6038 GCA_049517595.1 Candidatus Cybelea sp.
GTAAACGGGCAATGTCACGGTTTCAGTGCATCGATCCCAGGCCGCCAAGCAGCGAGTTGCAGAGCGCGGTAACTCCTAAAAATGACGCGGCGAAGCCGGTCATCAACCCGCTCGCGAAGTCCAGGCGCGCACGAATAAATCGAATCGCCAAGAATCCGAAGTAAGCCGCGAGCGCGTAAACGCCGACAAAACCGTACACGGGGTTTACGGAAAATCGCGCAACAGCCCCGCCCAGCAGCAACGTGACAAGCAGGGAAGCGACTCCGCCGAGGATGACCCCGACGAAGACACCTCCGATGAACGCACCGGTCGAGGGGGAGTTCGTTGCCAACGCTAGGTCGTGTGGGCTTGCGCGAGCGCCGAGACGGGCAGGCCCGTTGCGCGCAGCAGACGGCTCAACTTGACCACGAAGAACGCGAAGCCGGCGATGCAGGCCGCCTGAGCCGGCGTCACGCCGAGCGCAATCGTCGAGCCTTCGCGGAAGAACTCGACGATGAAGCGATCGACGCAAAAAAGCGCGCCGCCAAGATAGAAGAGGCCATTCTCCGGTAAGAAGCGCATGCGCTCGATCGACAGCAACGCCACGAAGCACGCCGCAGCCGCGAGGCTCAAATAGAGTTGCGCGGGATGGCGCCACGCGCCGTGATCGTGCACCGCCCACGCCACGCTCGCCGCCTTTCCGTAACAGCAGCCGCCGGCGAAGCAGGCGATTCGACCGATCGCTTCACCCGCGGGAATTGCAAGCGCAAAGAGATCGCCGGTCGGGCGCGTTATGCCCAGCCTCCGCTTCATCCAAATGACGGCGAGCCATCCACCGGCGATACCGCCTTCGATCGTTTTGCCGGGAAGGCCGGTGGCCAGTAACTGGATGAGATTTGCACCCGCCAAACCACCGATCAAGCCTGCGGCCAGAACGCGGGCTATGCCGTCGGTCGCCATTCCCCGCCGCTTTGCCATCTGCCAAAAGACGACGGCTGCGACGGCGTAGGCGGCCAGGTAGATCGGTGCCGCGAGCATCCAGCGAACGCGCGGATCGAACTGATCCATGGGCGTTCACCTTCTTCAGGCCTCGTTTTGCGCCTGCGCGGGGAGACGCCCGGGAGGGCCTTCTCTTTTTCAGGAACTGAACCGCCGCAAATGATCGGAAGATTGCGCATCTCGCTGGCGGCTCTGCGCCACAACGGCAGCGTGCTTTGCCGGCTGGTCGGGCCGCAGCGTGCGGCCTTCGTCGTGAAGGGCAACGGCTATGGGCACGGCCTGGTGGAGACTGCCCGGGCTGTCGAGCCGCTTGCGATGCGCCTATGCGTCTACGGCGCCGACGAAGGCTTGGCGCTTCGTGCGGCGGGAATCGCGGCGCCTATACTCGTGCTCGGCCCGGTGCCGCCGGAGGTGCTCGACGAAGCGCTGGGCGCGAACCTCGAGCTCGCGGTTTGGAACGTCGCCGCGTTTGCCCGCCGGGTCGCCGCCGCGGCAGGCAGACGCCGAACCCGCGCGTTCGTTCACCTGAAGGTCAATACCGACCTCAACCGGCTCGGCGTCGAGCCCGAGGAAATGAGCGGCGCCGTCGAGAGGCTCCTGGGGACGGCGGAAATCACGTTGGGCGGGATCTTCTCGCATCTTGCTGCAGCCGAGGAGATCGACTCGCCCTATACGATGCACCAGCTCGGGGCCTTCGAACGCGCGCTCCGTGAAGCCAAACCGCTGCTCGACCGCAGCGGACTCGCGCCAATTCGGCATATCGCCGCGTCGGCAGCCGCGATGTTGTGGCCGCAAACGCACTTGGACATGGCCCGCTTCGGTATCGCGCTCTACGGATTGATGCCGTCGCCGCAAACCAGCGCTGCGATGAATGAGCGGCCGCTCGACCTGCGCCCCGCGCTCTCGTACGCCTCCGAACTCATAGTCGTTCGCACCGTGACCGCGGGCGCTTCGGTCGGATACGGTGGAAGCTTTCACGCCCCACGCGACATGCGCGTCGGCGTCGTTCCGGCGGGCTATGCCGACGGCGTGCCGCGCGCGTTGTCGAATCGCGGCGCGTTTATCGTGGACGGCGCGCTCTGTCCCATCGTCGGCCGAGTCGCGATGAACATGACGCAAATCGATCTCTCGAACGCACCGAACGCGCACGTTGGATCTTTGGTGACGCTCATCGGCAGCGACGGCGAGAGCGCCGTGACCGCCGACGACTGGGCGGCATGGTCCGATACGATCAACTATGAGATCGTCGCGCGCCTCCCGAGCGACCTTCCGCGCGAATTCGTCGAATAAAGGAAGCGCTAACCTACGGCCGTGATTGCGGCAGGCAAGTCGAGCGTTCCGTTGTAGAGCGCGCTGCCGACGATGCACGAGTCGACCGCCGGTGGAACCGAGCGCTTCAACAACGCCAGGTCGTCGATATTGCGCGCGCCTCCGCTCGCCGTTACCTTGACCGGGGCGGCGGCGGCAACCGCGCAGAGTGCGTCGATGTCGTAGCCCTCGCCCATTCCGTCACGGCGAATCTCGGTGAAGATGATTCGCGAAACACCCCACTGCGCGACGCGGCGCACGAGCGCATCGCGATCGACCGGAGTGCGCTCCTGCCAGCCGTGAGTGGCGACTTGCGTGCCGCGGGCGTCGATGCCGGCGATGACTCTACCCGGAAAGCGGTTGATGATATGTCGCGCGACGCGTTCGTCTTCAACCAGCAGCGTACCGAGAATAATCGCGCAAGCGCCCGCCGCAAAGGCGCGTTCCGCATGCGTAACCGTGCGCAATCCGCCGCCGGTCTGCACGGGAACTTCCACGGCGCTGCAGATGCGCTCCACCGCGGCGAGGTTCTCGCCGGAGCCGAAGGCACCGTCGAGGTCGATCACGTGCAAGCGGCGCGCCCCTTGCGCCACAAAGGCACTCGCGCGCTCGACTGGATCCCCGTCATACTCGGTTTCGGTCGTGGGATCGCCCTGCTTCATTCGAACGCACTTGCCGTTTCGCAAGTCGATCGCAGGCACGACCAGCACGCGAGTTAGCCCCGAACGCCGTTTGCGGCCCGCTTTTCGATCGGCACGTACGGGCCCGCAACCGGCCCGTCATACGTCGCTTGCGGGCGTATGAGACGGTTGTCGGCGAGCTGCTCGAGAATGTGTCCGGTCCAACCGGCGATGCGTCCGCAGGCGAAGAGACAAGTAAACTCGTCGCCGGGGATCCCGAGATCGGCCAGCACCGGCGCCGTATAGAAATCCACATTGGCGTAAATAGTGTTGCCGGGCTTTTTCTCTTGTAAGACTTTACGGCTGGCCTCTTCGACGGCATGCGCCGTTTCGTAAAGACGGTCGTGGCCGGCATAGGCGGAGAGTTCCTTCGCCATCGCCTCGAGATGTTTTGCGCGCGGATCCCGAACCTTATACTCGCGGTGGCCCATCCCCATGATGCGTTGTCCGCGTGCGAGGATATCTCGCACGAACGGCTCGGCGTTCTCCGGCGTCTTTACCTCGCTGAGCGTTCGAAAGGCGGACGTGGCAGCTCCGCCGTGCAGATCGCCTTGCAGCGTCGCAAGCGCCGCAGTTACGGACCCGTACATGTCGGCACGCGTCGACGCCGCGACTCGCGCCGCAAATGTCGAGGCGTTGAACGAGTGGTCGGCCAACAGTACGAAATAAGTATCGAGCGCCTGTTCCTCGATCGCATGGGGCGACTTGCCCGTACGCATGTAGAGAAAGTTTCCGGCCTGCGAGAGATCGGAGCGCGGTGCGATCGGATCGAGACCGCGGCGAATCCGGTCCCACGCAGCGACAATCGTCGGCATCTTTGCGATCAGTTCGATTGCCGTGTGCACGTCGGAAAGATGTTCGCCTTGAGCATTCACCGGCGAAAAGAGCCCGAGACCGCTGACGATCGTGCGCAGCACCTCCATCGGCCACGCCGTTTTTGGAACGCTTTGCATCGCATTGACCAGGGGCTCGGGGAGCGCGCGCCCAGAGCCCAGCTCGCGTTTCAACTCGTCGAGCTGGTGGCGGTTGGGAAGCTGGCCGTAGAGCAGAAGGTGGACGATCTCTTCGAACGTGGCATTGGGCGCTAGATCGTCGATGTCGTAACCGCGATACGTTAAGCGGCCGATCGCACCTTCAACATTACTAAGCTCGGTAGACCCGACGACGACGCCTTCGAGACCCCGATCGACAACGGTTGGCAAGGAATCCTCCAAAGAGTGGTAAGGTACACAACGTCTTTCGACGGCTGCAAAGTTTCGACTTTCCCAGAAAGGCGCCTCGTCTCACAAGGCATCGGTGCCCTGGCTGGTTGAAGATTGCCGCCATGGACGCACTCGACCTCACGCAGCGCCCTCCTCGCAGTCCCCGCGAACTCTTGCCCGGCCTGGATCTCCTGATGGCTGCGAGGACCGTCGACAAGATAAGAGCAACGCTGCCGGGCGGCAATCTCGGCCAGTACCAAATCACCGGTTTCAGCTCCAGCCTTCTCAATAGGCTCGGAATCGTGGAAGGGTTGCTGCGTGAAGCGATCGCAAAGGCGGCTTCCGACGCAGAGGTCGCTGATTGGATCGTGCAGCATAGCGATCCGGCACGCTACGCAGAGATAAACGCATCGCTCGAAGGGCCGACGGTCGGCGAACGGCTCGACGATCCCGAGTTCGTACGGCGCTATCCTGTGGCCCGCCGGCTGACCCCGGAGTCGGCGCGGCTCGATCTCCTGATTGCCGACGACGAAGAGGCCTTTAAGTAACTTACGATCGCATGCGTTTACTTACTTCGGCGCTTTGGGCAACCGTCGTTTGCAGCCTGCTCTGCGGCTGCGCCGGCGGTTTCCCGGTTACATCCGGACGCGCGGTGCAGCTCTTGCGCGCGCCGGTGCCCTCATCCAAAGCCGAACAAACGAGCGGAATTTACATTTCAGAGTTCTATGGAGACGAGATTTTAGGTTACCGATCCTCGAACAAGGGGCGCCGCCCACCGCTTTGCAGCATCCGCGGAGGCATGAACGTCAACGACGTTGCGGTTGATGGCCAAGGCAACCTGATCGATCCCGACGGCGCAAGCAAGAACGTCGTCATTTTCAAGGGCCCGGAAATGTGTGGACAGCGACTCGGAGCCTTCCGCGACGTGTACGGACAGCCGTCGGACGCGGCGAGTCAGAATGCGGCGACGGGAAAGATTGCGGTTGGAAACATCCGCGGCCGGGGCAGCTCGGCCGGCAGCCTCTCAATCTGCACGCTGCGCGCGGGCTGTACGAGCAACCTCACCAACCCAAAGCTCAACGCAGCCGGCGGAGTTGCAATGTCGAACGACGGCGACTGCTGGGTCGATGCAAGGCGCACTCCCGTCGGCGGTGCAGCGCTGATCTACTTCAAGGGCTGCGCGGGCCCGGGCGAAGCGGCCAGCGGTTTCAAGAGCAAAACCTACGGTGGAATCGATATCGACAATCAAGGCAACCTCGTAATCATCGATCAGGCGGCATTAGCGGTCTCCATTTACAGCGGGTGCAATCCAGGCTGCACCCTCGTCGGCGGCCCTTTTGCGCTCAAAGCCCAATGCTTTTTTGGCAAGCTCAATGCTGCGAACACCGACTTCGTAACCGTCAATCAAACCAACGGCGTGGTCGACTTCTACTCCTACAGTACCAAGGCAATCAAGTTCGAGTACTCCTTCAAACGTGGGCTGCAAATCGACCTAGCTCCCCAGGGGATCGCTCAGAATCCCCGCTCGCCGCAGTAGCGCGGAAAAGAGCGGGATTATAAAGGGTTCGCGAGCCCATGCGGGCAACGTCGAAGGTCCCATTTCCGATCTACTTGCCAAGGAGACTTATCGCATGCGTTTGTTTACTTCGGCGCTCTGCTCGATGGTCGCGATCGGCCTCATCAGCGGTTGCGCCAGCAATGTGTCGCCCTCTAATAGCTCGATTCCCAGCGTCGGCTCGGCATCGCGCCCGATCAGCGTGTACGATGATTTCGCGCCGCTGCCCGCGATCTCGGTTCTTCACGAGATCGTTCCCGAGGCGACCAAGAAGAAGCCGCCGACCAGCGGAATCTATGTCTCGGAGTTCGGTGA
>JBEKRW010000148.1:0-7615 GCA_049517595.1 Candidatus Cybelea sp.
ATCGACCTCGCGCTTCACGAGCTCTCCGAGCCGCCACGAGGCGAAGTCTATCAAGTGTGGACCCGCCCGGTCGGCTCGACGAAGCTCTCGCCCGAGCCGACATTCTTGCCGGACGCGCGAGGCATCGCGCTCGTCATCGTGCCGGCCGACGCTCATGCGACCTCGGAGGTTGCCGTCACGATCGAACCCGAGGGCGGCAGCAAAGAGCCTACGACCAAGCCGCTGATCAGCGTTGCGTTCGATTCCCAATAACGTCCTGCAGGTCGACCCGATCTCGCAGGCATCACTACGCCCTGCGCTCGAGTATCTTGCCCGCTCGCCGTATCTCAACGTCTTCATCAGCCACGTTCTCTTGCACGAGTCGGCATCGTCGGTGCGCAAGAACGTCGTCGTGGTCACCGGCGAACGCGGGATTGCGGGCGTCGCGTATCACGGACGTCAAATCGTTATCGCGGCCGAGCCGCCTGCCATCGCGCCGCTTGCGGCATATCTGCTGCGACACTCGGGCAATCGCATGATCGTCGGCCCGCGCGACACCGTGCGGGAGTTTTGGAGGATCGCGGGGCGCGCAATGGGACGCCCGCGCCTCGTACGCGACCGCCAGTTCGTCATGATGGTCGACCCTGCGCGCCTTCGCCGTTGCGGGGCGATCGTCACCGTTCGGCATGCGGAGATGGACGAGTGGCGCGCCGTCGCGGAGAGTTCGGCTTCGATGATTCGCCAGGAACTGGAGTACGATCCGCGGCGCAACTCGGTAAACTTCAACAGGGCCATCCGCGAGATGATCGACCGAAGACTCTGGTGGGTAGGTGTCACCAGTGGCCGGCTTTGCTTCTTCTGCAACATCGGCCCCTGGTCGGAACAGACCGCGCAACTCCAAGGGATCTGGACTCCCCCGGAGCTGCGCGGCCAGGGCCTCGCCGCGGCGTCGCTAGCGGCGATCTGCGATCGGCTGTTCGAAATAACGCCGACGCTTTCGCTCTACGTCAACGACTTCAACGACGCCGCGATCGCGCTCTATCGCCGCCTCGGCTTCGAGAATGTCGGCGACTTCCAAACGATTTTATTCTAGGGACGTTAAGGCGCGACGTACTTGAGGATCACCGAGCAGCTGTACCCAAGTGGGTTTCCCGAAGCGGAGACGGTGCCTGAGACGGCTAGGTTCTTCAGCGTCGTTCCCGACGGATCGACCAGGAGCAGCTGACTCTGCCCGTTCTGAAATACAATCAGGTCGCAGGGTCGTCCGGCGGCGACTGCCGAGGTCAGCGTACCGGTAATGGGGACCGAGCTTCCTTGAGTCAGGGTCACGGTACGGTCTAACGGCGCCGCAGCTGACGAAGCAGCGGTGGGAGCGAGGGAAGTGTCGCCTCGATTGACCACGAGCACCCGAAGATAGGGTAACCCCGTCGCAGCGTCTCGCCCGAGCGCCGAACTGATGTCGTTCTCGGCACTCTTGGCTGCGGTTATGTCACCGAAAGCGAAGGCAACCGCACTCACAAATAAGAGTGCCATGCCAGCAAGGGTAGTCTTCATGGTAGTCTCCGTTCAATTACGTCCGAGCGTGAAGCCATGGGTCGTTGGTAACGGCTTCTACCGTTAGCCCGATGTTGACCGAGTATCCGACGAGGAGAACCCCCGCCGGCGTGAGGCGGCCGCTGGGATGATGCCGACGACTTGCACCGGGAAAGTCACCGGCCTCGTGACGTTCTTAATGGTAAGATCGCCGGTAACGGTAAAATTCGAACTATCTTTCGCCACGATCGAAGTCGAGCGAAACGTCATGGTGGGATATTTTGCCACATCGAAGTACGTGGGCGACCGAAGATCGGCGTCGCGATCGCGATTGTCCGTGTCCTCGTGGCTGACGTCGAGAACCACTTCGATGTGCGCGGGCACTGGAGTACGTCCCTCGTTGACGATCGTCAGCTCCCGCACGGGTATGTGGCCCCAAACCCTTGAGACGATCATGTGCGAAACGGTAAACTCCGCTCTGCAGTGATCCAGGTCCGCCTGCCAAACGATCGGCGGCGTGGCAGCATCGGCAAACAGCGGGATGGCGGCGAATGCGAGAACGGTTAAAACTCTGAACATATCCTTAGGTTTTTCCTTTTAGGTTTGTGCATTGGAATTCGGCGCCGGCGTCGCCGTTGAGGCAACGCCGGCGCCGCCTGGTTGTTAGGGGTGCTTTCCGACTAGGAACTGATAGCTGAAATAAATCGTTCGGAACGGTAAACCGAACTGTTCGTCCGCGGCGACGCCAATGTACGGCGCATACGCGGATGGTTTGGCATACTGGTTGAGCGGCAACGGCACGCCTTCGCCGATCAAACCCGCAATCGTCGCGTATTGGTTGAAGGCATTCAAAACGGTGGCGGTTAGGACGCCGGGACCCAGCGGATAGCCGGCGGTGAAGTCGCTGTAGTTATAGGCCGGGAGCGATTTGGTGTTGCCGGCGGAGACCGTGTAGATCGTGTAACGCAAGTCGAGTCCATTACCGAAGGTGTAGTCGGCACCGACGTTGGCGGTGTGAAGCGGCACACGCGGCAATTGTGAGAACGGAATAAGGGTAAGGTTGTCTTCGAGCAGTGGCGTCGTCGCGCCGAGCAACGTCGTCGACGTCAGAGCCCAGTCGTAGTCGAAGTACAGCTGCCTCGTCGCGCGATAGCGACCGCTGAGATCGGCGCCCTTGGCGCGCATCGTTCCGACGTTGTAGTTACCGGTTAGGCCGAGCAACGAAGGCGCTATGGCGTTGCCGCACTTTGCGCCCACAGCGTTGAGGAACTGTTGAAGCAGCCCGGGAGGAATGAAACCGGTTCCGGTTTGTTGGGTCGAAACGATCGTCGAATAGAGCTTGTCGAAAACGTTGGTGTTGTAGAGCGTCAACTGCGTTTGCGAGCCGTTCGTCCAGCTGTGCGTGTACGCGACCTCTTCGTCGACGCCGCGTTCCGGCTTGATGGCTGACGTTGGCGTCGTGCCGATAGAGTTCAAGCCATCGCAAGTGATGGCGGCGCCGCCACCGGCTCCGATGATGTCGTCGTTGGGCACGTAGCTCTTGTTAAGCATGTCTTGGCTTGGCTGCGTCGTTGTGGACCCAATCGAACCGCGGACGATGTCGTGCGTAGCCACGCGGTCGACTAGGGAAACGCGCGAATCGACGTACGTTGTGTTGGTCGCGCTCGCGTGCTTGTCCCAAATGTTGGCAAAGGCCGCAAATGGCGAACCCGCCGGATGGTAGACGTCCCGCGCAAAAAAGGCCGTCTCCCACGCGTAGGGGTTCGAGGAGCTACTCGAAACCGAGGTGCCGTTGTTCGAATGCTCCGACATGAAATACGCATTGTTCAGGTAGGACGTCCCGAGCTCGAAGTCGTTGTTGGTGCTCAGCAAATCGTCGCTGCTGATGAAGCCGCTCTCGTTGACTCCGGTATCGCGCCAGGACGCGTTCGATCCCGGGTAGCCGTAATTAGGTAACTGAAAAGTTCGGTCCCACGGGTTATTGTAGAGACTGTCGTACATCGTCGTGCGAAAGACCGAGTTGCCGGTTTGATATTGGTACGTCAGGCTGTTGTCGTAGAGGTGAAAGGCCTGCCACGAGGGTCCCGCACCCTGCCAACCGGTGTTGAAGGCTGCATACTGTTGGGGTGTCTGGCATGTAATTCCGCCATCGGGCGTTCCGGTGGGCCCAAACCCGTTAAGTAGTCCAAGGGCGTTGGTGGCCGGAAAAGTTCCCGTGGGGCAGTAGTATGCACCCGACGAGCTAGGCTTATAGGAGGCGAGCTGCTGGTTTCCGCGTGCGAGCGCGGTCGGATAAGGAAGGAAATCGCCATCGCCGTTGCCGGTCTTGTCTTCCCACCGGGAGCTCGTTACGTTGCTGTACGTCAGGCTGTTTTTTGGGTCGAAGTTATAGACAAACTTGACGAGGCCGGCCCGAATCGTCGTAGCCGAATCATCGGTGTAAACGCCGAGATCGTGAATCGGCCCGGAAAGCACCGACTGGTCAAAGGCAGCGCCGGGCTGGTAGAAGTTCGCGTTGCGGAAAGGGCCGTCGAGATATCCCGTGCCAAAGGCGACGGCGTAGCCGAGCTTCCCGACCGTCCCGGTCCCACGCAGGCTCGTCGAAAGCTGCTGGAAAGTGCCGTATCCTTGCGTGAACGACGTCTGGTCCACTGGTGTTGGATCGAGTGTTTGAAAGTTTATGACGCCGCCGATCGCATCCACGCCGACCAGATTACTGGCTGAGCCGTACAGGACGGTCGTATCGCCAAACGGATAGACCGGCGATAAGTTGTAGTTGTAGCCGCCTTTGACCCCGTAAGCGATTGGATGGCCGTCGATGGCCGCTTCGGTTTCCAGCGTGCCGATGCCGCGGATGTTAAGGTTGATGTCGTCGGCGAGCGCAGCGGTGTCACCCGTGATTCCGTTGTTGACGCCCGGCAGGGTTTGGAGCGCGTCCGCGATGCGGATGATGCCCTGGCGGTCCAGCTCTTCGGTGTTGACCGTTCTGGTAAACGAGCTGGCTTGTTGCAGCGAGTCGCTGGCGCGTGTCGAGGTTACCGCAATCGTGCTCAGGTTGCTCGTACCGCGGTGCATTGAAAGGGTCGTCTTGATCGCGACCGCGCCGACCGCTATGGCTTCGGAAATGGTCGGCTGGTAGTCGTTTTTGCTCAATGAGAGCACGAAGCGGCCTTCCGGAACGGCCGTCAAGGTAAAATGGCCGGCAGAGTCGGTTCGAGTCACGAGACTCGTTCCTACGAGGCGTACCTCAACATTGGGAAGGGGAGCGCCGTTGCCAGCATCGACAACCGTTCCCACGATGCTGCCGATGGGCGCCTCGGTTGGCGCCGCAACGGCGGGGATGGCGACGATGAACGCGATCGCGAGCGCTGCAAGCGCACGCGAAACGCGCGAGTAAGCGAATTCCACGCGAATCTCCTTGTCGTAGACGTAGCAAAAGAATGGTGCGAAAAGTCCGCACCATCAGGAGGTCCACGTTTACAAAGTCGAAAGGCGTGAGGGGTGCGCCGGCGCCACGGGGTCCGGAGCTTGAACGCAAGGTCTTGCGCGCGCGGCCGCACCGCGCCGCGATGCCGGCAGAGAAAGGCTTGGATTACCTCTGCGATCGCGTCGCGATGTGAAATCAGCCAGCTTGCGACGGCATAGACGATCCACGCGCCCAACGCCGCGCAAAGCACCGTTGAGCCCATGCCCAACCACACCGAGCCGCCGAAGACGTCGGCCAGGCGCGTGATTGGGGCACCGGCCAGCCGATCGTCCAAGCATTCCATCGCCGGGACCACCGCTAAACTCGCGGCAATCGTCGAAAAGAAGAGCACGATCCGTTGTCGGATCGAGAACGCAGCTTGCGGTAGGCGGTAGCGGTTGGTCGCGGCCACTTCGCAGCAGATTCGCACTCCCCGGACGGCGAGGAACAATGCGATCAGCAGCGCCACGCCGCTCCCGAGCTCGCGCGATGCATGCGCCACGTCGTCGTAGGTATCGTGGGAGAGCGCAAAGTCACCCACGACATCAATCACATAGTGCGCCAGCACCGCGGCCGCAGCCGCCGCGCACGCGCCGAGTGAAAGTACCGTTCGAAGGCCGAGGCGCACGGAGATAGACTTGTTAGAAGGCTCGCGTAAGGACGAAGTTCACTTGCGCGCCCTGCAAGATGTACGCGTCGGTCGGAATGACGGGTTGACCCGGAGTTCCACCGTAGACGAATCCGCCTCCAACGATCGTGAACGGGGTGCTGTAGACGTTGGTGAGGTTCGTCCCGTAGAGGCCGTACTCCCAACCGGCGCGCCGGTAGCTGACGTGCGCGTTGAGCACGGCATACGGAGAGCGATTCAACTCGTTGTACCAGCCTTCGTAGTTGAGCTCCGCGCCATAGCCAAACCCTACGGCCGGTTCTTGCTCGACGGCTAGATAGGCTTTGTGCAAGGGTTGGCCCAGCGATTGTTCGCCGGCCGCGAGCGTTCCGTCTTGAATCGAAACCGGAATGACCGTCAGGAAGGAACTGTCTACGTCCCACCCGGCCCGAACGTGGAAGTCCGCTGCCAGCTGTTCGTCGGCGTGCACGTCGATGCCGCGATAGACTCCGTTCCCGGCATTCACCGGCATGCTGATCGGACACGGAACCGGCTTTCGTTTGGTTTGACAGCCGGGAATCGGAATCACGTTGGTTTGGCTCGAAGGCGAACGGAGATTCGTCTGATAGAAGTCGGTTACAAAATGCAGCGGGCGACGCTTTCCAAAAATATGCTCCATGCCAATGTCGAAGTCGGTTGCGTGATCGGGCTGAAGGTTTGGATTGCCGATATAGACGACGCCACCGACGGGCACGCGCTCGCTCGGGGGCGGCACCAACAGCTCCGACAGCTGCGGGGACTGGAACGTCGTTCCCACCGAAGCCCGTACCGCGGTTTCGCCCGTCGGCGTCCAGACGAAGCCGGCGCGCGGGTCGAAACTACTGCCGAACGTGCTGAAATCGCTGTCGTATGCGGCAACCGAGTAGTGGATGTGGCTCGTGGGATCGCCGTTATAGCGCAAGACGGCATACCGCTGGGTCTGAGAGAGCGGGACCGTTTGCACGGGCGGAGGCGGCCGATCCTCCGGCGATATTGCGTCGGTCGAAACCGAGTCTCCGTCGAAGCTCACGGGAGGGCCGACCGGTTGCGTCTCGGCCGTCACCTGACCTTGGACGTAGTTCGTCGTAAGATTCTCCTCGTTGAGATCGTACTTAAACGAGAGCATCCCATCGCTGAAGCGGTGGTCGACCTCGAGCCAGTCGTCCCCGAGCGAATCGCGTTGGTTGTACAAGTACGGCAGGGTGTCGGCTCCAGGCCCCGCGACGGACTGCGAGTTCAACGTCGTCAAATGGCTGAACAGTAACATCGTTGCCGGCGCGCCGTCGATTTGCTGGCTTCCGAGCGGCACCTGCGCGTCGAGGCCGTAGTTCGCTTGGTGCGCCTCGAGGCTCGTTCCCGCGAAACTTTGATAACCGCCGGATTCATCGTCGTCGAGCGGCACCGGGCCGCCTCCGACGCGAAATGTATCGTCACCGACACTTCCACCGAAGCCCGGCGGAGTGTACGTCGTCAACAGTGCGGACTCGTCTTTATAGACGGTTTGATCGCGAAAGTTAACTTGGATGTAGCCGTATCCGTTCTCGCCGCCCAACTGATAGCGCAGTTTGGATAGCAACGACTTACCGATCGAATCGCTTCCGACGCTTTGCGCGGTTTCGTCATCGGTCGGGGGAGCGCCGGCATTTGGCGGAGCGAGAACCGTCTGATTGACGGACCCCGACGAGGTCGCGCCGTGCAACGAAAGAGCGTAGCCGAAGCGGTTATCGGAACCCGTCGTCTGGAGCGTCTCGCCGAAGGTGCCGTACGAGCCGCCAAATATCCGCATCAAGCTGTGATCCGTGCTCGTGGGTTCCAGCGTAAGGATGTTGACGCCGCCACCGATCGTGTTGGGACCGATCAGCGACGACGGCGCGATCCCGTAGACTAACTGCACCTCTTGAAGTGCCGCCGGGTCGAGCAGCGAAACATCGAAATCGCCGGTGTTGCCGTTGTTCATCTGGTGCCCGTCGATATCAACTACCGTCTCGGTT
>JBEKRW010000149.1:0-6027 GCA_049517595.1 Candidatus Cybelea sp.
ATGCGGTCAATGGAAAAGAGCTGTGGAGCAGCGCCTCAAAGACTGCTCGCGTCAACATCGGATCGATTCATTGGCAGAGCCCAATCGTGGTCAACGGCTGGGTCTACTGCTCCGACGAAAGCGGCAACCTCACGGCCTACTCGCTGAAATAGCGCCGGTGGAAAGCCCAAATTACTTCTCCACCAGCAGAGCGTTTTCAACCGCGGCCGTCGTGGCCGGGCTCCTTGTTGCGACGCTCCATCCCGCCTTCGCGACGAATTGGCCGCTCTTCGGGTTCGATGCGGCGCGCAGCGGGTTCAACTCCGACGAACGCACGTTGACCATCGGCAACGTTCATCGCTTGCACAAGCGATGGCAAGTCTCGCTCGGCGCGGTCGCCGATTCGACGCCCATTCTGCTCGAACACGTTCGGATTGGCCGCGCAGAGATGCCGATGCTCTTCCAGACGAGGACGGACGGCGTAACCCTCGGCATCGAAGCGACCAGCGGCAAAATCGTATGGCGTTTTAAAACGCACGGTTCGACCGTCACCGATTCCACGCCGGCCGCAGACCCGTCGGAAACCAGTATCTACGTCCCCGGCATCGACGGCATGGTGCATAAGGTCTCCGCGTCCACGGGGCGCGAGGAGCGTGCGCCGGGATTTCCGGTGCGCATCACGCTCTTGCCCTTAACCGAAAAGGATGCCTCGCCGCTCAACGTCGCCAACGGATACCTCTATGCAGTCACGTCAGGTTACAACGGCGACGCGCCCCCATACGATGGCCACGTGGTCGCCGTCGACCTGAGCACCGGGAGGACGACCATCTTCAACTCCCTTTGCAGCAAGTATCGCAAGCTCGTCACCGCGCACACGTGCGCTACGCAGCGATCCGGAATTTGGGGGCGCGGCGGCGCGGTCGTCGATCCGGACTCCTCGATGAACGGCCGAATCTACGCCGCCACCGGAAACGGGCAATTCGACGCAGCCCATGGCGGCGATAACTACGGCGACACTCTTTTGTCGCTCAGCGCCGACCTTTCGGGCCTGCTCGGAAGTTACACGCCCACCGATTACAAGCAACTCCAGGAAGGCGACACCGATTTGGGAAGCTCGTCGCCGGGGATTTTGCCGGATCAGGCTATGAGCCAAACGCCGTACATGATCGTAGAAGGCGGCAAGGACGCGATCCTCAAGTTGCTCAATCGCGCCGCGCTGCCCGGCGTCGGAGGCGAACTGCAGCTCGTCGATCTGCCGGGCGGCCTCTTCTCGGCTCCCGCGGTCTGGACCGATACATCGAACAACGCTTGGATCTTCTTAGGATTTAGCAGCGAGGTAACGGCTTATCGACTCAAGACGAACAAATCGGGCGTCAGCGAACTCGCCGGCATCTGGCAGGCGAGTCCGGGGAACAGTTACGGTGAGGGTTCGTCGCCGGTTGTCGCCGACGGCATCGTCTTCGTAGCGTTTGACGGCGCGCTCGTCGCGCTCAATGCACTAAGCGGGAACGAACTTTGGAGCAGTGCTAACCGCAGTGCCGGCGGCACAATCGGAGGGATTCACTGGCAGAGCCCGATCGTCGTCAACGGTTCGGTCTACTGCTCGGACGAAAACGGAAAGCTTACGGCGTACTCATTGGGAAACGATCGCCTTCGCGTGCTAAAGCGAGGCTAACGCGCGGTCGAGCCTTTCTCGCTGCTCCGCCGAAAGCGGTTGTTGCGGCGGCATCGCGCGCTCCCAAGCCGGGTCGGCCTGCGACCGCGCGGTGAGATAGCGCACGGCGCCGACCAGCGGTACGCCGTCGAGTGTTGTGCGCCGTCGCCGCAGTACGCCGGCCTGCGCCTCCTCGCCGTTCTCGAAGACGCTCTTTGCTAACCGGGGCCAGAGCGCGACGCTGCCGGAGATGCATCCCGCGGCGCCGCGGCTCTTTGCCTCCCTCAGATCGCTTTCCGAGCCGGGAAAGATCGAAACGCCGGGCCGGCGCGAAACGATCTCTGCCTGCAATCGCGCATCGTTCGAACTGTCCTTCATTCCGAAGATGCTTCCGGCAGACGCCGCTATCAGCCGATCGGCCAGAGCGGCATCCAACGCCACTCCGGTCATCCGCGGAAAGTTGTAGAGGAGGAGGCTTTGGGGCGGCGGATCCACGGCAGCCATCAGCGCATCGAAGAAAGCTACGATCCCCTGGGCAGGTGCGTCCCGGTAAAAGAACGGCGGCATGATCAGTGCTGCGGCAAAGCCGCAATCCAGCGCGGCACGCGTTAGGCGAACGGCGTCATCGAGCGATGCCGCGCCCGTCCCGGCCATCAACCGTTGCATCGGCAGGCCGCTAGCTGCTAACGCCTGCATGTACCGCTCCCGCTGAGCGGCGCTGAACGACATCGCCTCGCCCGTCGTCCCAAGAACGTTGATTCCGTCGCAACCGTTTTCGAGCAACTCGCGGTAATGCGGGATTGCTTTGGCCGCATCGGGTTGAAAATCCGCCGTAACGGGCGTGAGCGCCGCAGCCCAGATTCCGCGTATCGCGCTCATCGTGGCGCGAAAACGTTCTTGAGAAAGAACGCGACGTTGGCGGGACGTTCGGCGAGCCGGCGCATTAAGTATGGAAACCAAAACGACCCGTACGGAATCGAAAGGCGCACGCGATATCCGCGCTCGACCAAGCCGCGCGCAAGCGCCTCGGCGATGCCGTAGAGCGTCTGAAACTCGAAGCGGCCGCGCTTGGGCACACCGCGGGCCGCGGTGAACTCTTCGACGCGAGCGACGATCGACGCGTCGTGCGTTGCGATGGCAGTGTAGCCATCGTGCGGAAGCGCCAGCTCCGCGAGCTTGACGTAGTTTTCGTCGACGTCGCGCTTTTGGGCAAAGGCGAGCGCCGGCGGCTCCAAATAGGCGCCCTTCACGATGCGGACGTTCGGGGCGGACGGTAGCATCGCGCGCAGGTCCGCCTCGCTGCGATAGAGGTACGACTGCAGGACGAAGCCGGCACAGCCGTACCGTTCCTGCAGCGCCCGGTAGATCCGCAGCGTAGCGTCGACGTAGACGGATTGCTCCATGTCGAGCCGCATCGTATTGCCCGTCGCCTGCGCCTGGGCGGCAATGCGCGATGCATTTTCGAGTGCGAGTTCCGGGCTGATATCGAGGCCAACGTGCGTGAGCTTGAACGCGACGTTTGCGTCGACCTTATCCTGAGCAAATGCTTGCAAGAGCCGGCAGTACTCGTCGGTCACGTTGCGTGCCTCGGCGGCGTCGCGGATGCTCTCGCCAAGGAGGGTCGCCGCGACGGCAAAGCCGCGCCGGTTCGCCTCGCGGGCAACCGGCAAGAAGTCGGCGATGTTCTCGCCCGCGACGAAGCGGCGCGCACCTAGGCGCATTCCGTAGCGGGTGACGCCGCGGCGCACCAGCGGATTGTCGGCAGCAGCCAAGATTGCGGATCGCAACGGACGATCGAGAAGCTCGCTCACGCACAGGTGGTTTGCAGTGTCGCCCTTTCGTCCTTCGACTCCGCTCAGGATGACATCTGCTCAGGGTGACAGGGGTGAAATGGAGAAGGGCGCCTGGGTGAAGCTGCCGTGGGTTCTTATCGTAGCAATCCTCGGGTCGGCGATGTCCTTTATCGACAGCACGGCGGTCAATGTGTCGCTGCCGGTGATACAGCGCGAGCTTCACGCCGGAGCCGGCCAAACGCAATGGGTCATCGAAGGCTACGCGCTCTTCCTCTCGGCGCTCATTTTGTTGGGCGGCTCGCTTGGCGATCTCTACGGGCGCCGCCGAATCTTCGCGTGCGGCGTCGTGCTCTTCGCTGCGGCTTCGATCGCCTGCGCGCGCGCGGGCAGCATAGACATGCTCATCGCGGCGCGCTGCGTCCAAGGCATCGGCGGAGCGCTGCTAACGCCGGGCAGCCTCGCATTGATCAGCGCGGCCTACTCGGGCGAACAACGGGGACGGGCCATCGGGTTGTGGTCGGGATTCTCGGCCCTGACGTCGGCCGCCGGCCCGATCATCGGCGGCTGGCTCACCCAGGAGTTTTCGTGGCGCTACGTCTTCGTCATCAACGTTCCCCTTGCAATCCTCGTCCTGGTGGTGCTGCAGTTCGGGGTTCCGGAGAGCCGTGACGACTCGGCCGATCGGCGGATCGACGTTGTCGGAGCGGTGCTGGCGACGGCCGGACTTGGTTTGCTGGTCTACGGCCTCATCGCCATGAATGCCGCGCGGATTACTTCCGTCGCGCTCGGCACCACGCTCGCCGGGATCGCGATGCTCTGCGCCTTCGTTCTTTTCGAGCGGCGCACGCCCGACCCGATGGTTCGTTGCGATCTCTTCGCGTCGCGAGATTTTAGCGCGGCCAATATTTACACGTTCTTTCTCTACACCGCAATCGGCGGCAGCCTCTACTTCGTGCCGTTCGTGCTCATCAACGTCCACCATTACACCCCAACGCAGGCGGGTGCGGCGCTCTTACCCTTCATCTTCATCATGGTCGCCGTATCGCGCTGGTCGGGGGGCCTCGTCGCGCGGATCGGGGCACGCAAGCCGTTGATCCTCGGGGGAATAATTGCCGGATTCGGATTCCTGGCCTTTGCCTTGCCTGGAAGCGACGGCTCCTACTGGACGACCTTCTTCCCGGCAGCGACGATCTTGGGATGCGGCGGCGCGCTCTTCGTCGCCCCATTGACGACGACGGTGATGAACTCGGTCCCGGTGCAACACGCGGGCGTTGCCTCGGGCATCAATAACGCGGTCGCGCGAACCGCGGGGCTGATCGGCGTCGCCGCCCTCGGGGTCGTCGTTACCGCGTCGGCTTCGTACACCGCCGGATTTCGCAGCGCCATGATCGTATCGGCAATCCTCGCCTTCGCCGCCGGCGCCGTCGCCGCAAAGGGCTTCGCCCGCTTCGCCCCTAGTCCAAAGAGCGCCTGAACCCACTACACGAGATAATAACGCTTGAAGAAATCTTAGGCTTCGTTAACGAGTCGAGCCCGGAACTTTCGTCGAACAACCTGACCGACTTTCGCCGCCTTGCTACGGAGCACACGAATGAATCTTCAACGTTTCGCGGCCGCCCTAACGGCGAGTGCGCTCGTCGCGTCCGTTATGTCGGGGTGCAACGGCGCATCGTCCCTGATGCCGGCGAGCGGTTACGGCACGATCGAGACGGCGCGGCTGACACCGGAAGAGCACAGCGTGCTGCTGCACAGACTGCACGAGAAGATCAAGCACGTTTTCGTTATTTTCCAGGAAAATCACTCGTTCGATAACTATTTTGGCACGTTCCCAGGCGCCGAAAACCTCAGAACGCAGCTTGCAAGAAAGCACGGCTACACGCAATACGACGAAGTGGCAAACAGGGAGCAAACGGTATTTAAGGTGACCGACCCCGACGTGTTGGGGCCCGACCAAGACCGCTACATTCTCGAAAAGAAGTTCGACGGCGGCGGCATGAACAAGTTCCTCAGCGGGGAGGAGGAAGACAACATCAAAAACTATGGCCTCAAGCCGGCCGCGGCGCGGCAGTATGGCCTCACGACGATGGCTGTCTACGATTGCGATACGGTCCCATATCTTTGGATGTACGCCCACAACTTCACGCTCTTCGACTACTACTTCCAGTCTGAAACCGGCCCGTCGTCCCCGGGAAACGTCGCGATGTTCGCCGCACAAGCCGGCATCTCTGAAGAGCAACGGTTTCCGAACTTAGGCTCTACCGAGAGCGAAGGTCCCGGCGTTCCGATCAACGGCGACCTCGATCCGTTCGCGGGGCCGTATACCGGCAAAGATACGACGGTCCAGATTCGGCAAAGCTACGCGTCACTCGGCATGACGCTCGGTGGAGCCGCCGAGGCCAAAGCCGCCGAAGCGCATCCCGGCAAGGTGATGAAAGACCTCGTGACGATCGCGGCGTCGAAGCAACCCTCGATCCCGTGGATGTGGGCGCAAGAGGGCTTCGTCAACACTCGCGGCGACACGGCGCAAACCGGCTATGTCGCGCACCACAACGCTCCGCAGTATTTCGACTATATCCGCAACAATAAGGCGTACTGGTCGCA
>JBEKRW010000150.1:0-6016 GCA_049517595.1 Candidatus Cybelea sp.
GTGATTAGCCGGGCGGCCTGTTCGCACCAGGGCGAGGTTCTGGTCTGTTTGGCGACCAATGCGACGTTGGTTCAATCGGGGATGACGAGCCCGCTCGATTTCCAACGCGGCACGGTGTACGTGAACAACACGGACTCGCCGCAGCAACTGGTTCTTTCGACTACCAAGGTGCCCGCGCACGGCATTCTGGTATCGCTGACCACGAAGATCGGAACCTACATTGGCCTTACCGGCCGGATCGATAAGGTGGTGCAGTGATGAAGTACCTGTGCTTACTGATGGCGATTCTCTTTGCATTACAGCCGGCGATCGCGTCGGCGGGCCGCGGCGGCGGTGGTGGCCGCGGCGGTGGCGGCGGTGGCGGAGCGCGCGGCGGCGGCGGAGCGAGATCCTCGGGCGGAGCGAGACCCTCGGGCGGATCGCGGCCCTCAGGCGGATCGCGACCTTCAGGCGGATCCCGGCCCTCGGGCGGATCGAGGTCCTCAGCTGGATCGAGACCATCCCAAAGCGGTTTCAATCTGGCCGGCGACACCCGCGGAGGCGGTAGCCGCAACTCGGGAACCGCCGGCGGCGGCAACCGCGGCAACAAACCCAGTCAAGGCAACGTCGGAAACGGCAATCGCGGCAACAACAACCGCGGCAACGCTGGGAACGGCAACGTCGGGAACGGCAACCGCGGTAACGCTGGGAACGGCAACCGCGGCAACGGCAACGTCGGGAACGGCAACCGCGGTAACAACAACCGCGGTAACAACAACGTCGGAAGCGGCAATCGCAACAACGGTAATACCCGCAACGTCAACAACAACGTCAACGTTAACGCGAACCGTACCGCCATCAACAATCCCGTCTACGGTGGCGGCGGCGCGTGGGGTTGGAACGGCGGGACGGCGTGGGCACCCGCAGCGGGCTACTGGGGCGGTGGATTCTGGGGCGCGATGGCGATCGGCGTAACTTCGGCGGCCGTCTATGGCGCGGTCGTTTCCAACGGAACCACGTATAACTCGTATCAAGTAATGCCCGACACCCCAGGCGCCACGTTTCTCTCGAGCTATCACCTCACTCAAGTGCAGTGCGGCGCTTCGGGACTCGTGGAAGTCTACGGTCCGGACAACAGCGTGGTCTGTGCAAACCCGAATGATACGGTCTCGGCCGGAGACTACGAGCTGAACACCCAGACGTTGGCGCTAACCCCACAGTAAACGGCGCGACCCCGGGAATACGCGAAGCAGCGCGTTTTCTCGGGGGCAGCCCTTTCCAGCCTCGCGCGGCTCGGGAGGATTGAGCCAGGGTTAAATGGGTACCCGTTCGGTATGAAGATCTATACACCGAAGAAATGGACCCTTTCCGGACTCAACGGCATCTCCGACGCGACGCTCGAGATGCATTTCTCGCTTTACGAGGGCTACGTCAAGAACACGAATCTCTTGAACGAGCGTCTGAGCGCGATCCGCCAGGCTGGGAAAGCCGCCGGCGCCGATCCGGCATACGCCGAGTTGGTGCGCCGGCTCGGCTTTGAGTATAACGGCATGCGCTTGCACGAATACTATTTCGACAACATGGCCATGGCGCCGGCGGAGATCGGAACCGGCCGTCTTTATAACGCGCTCGGCGAGGCGTACGGCGGCTTCGAAGAATGGAAGAAAGACTTCATGGCCGCCGGAGGCATGCGTGGAATCGGCTGGGTGATTGCTTATTGCGATACGACCAACGGGCAAATCACAAATCACTGGATCGACGATCACCAGAACGGAAACCTGGCCGGTTTCGTTCCGGTCGTCGTAATGGACGTGTGGGAACACGCGTTCATCAAGGATTACAAGCCGTCGGACAAAGGTAAGTACGTCGAGGCGTTTTTGGCCAACGTCGACTGGAAAGCGTGCGAATCCAGGCTCCCGTGAACTGCTACTTCTTGCGCCACGGCGTCGCCGTCGAACCCGACGAATGGACGGGCCGCGATTTCGACCGTCCGCTGACACAAGAGGGGATCGAACGAATGGAGTGCGAGGCGCGAGCGATCGCCGATCTCTCGCTCGAGCTCGATGCCATCGTGACGAGTCCGCTGTTGCGCGCACGCCAGACGGCCGAGATCGTGGCGAGCCGGCTAAAATTGCGCGAAGACGTCGTCGAAGACGCGCGGCTCGCGGGCGGCTTCGACGCGAGGCGGCTCGCCGAGATTCTCGCCGAGCACGATAAGGCCGAAGCGATCATGCTCGTCGGCCACGAACCGACGATGAGCGCTACGCTCGGCCGCATCGTCGGCGACGCGAGCATCGAGCTTAAGAAGGCCGCGCTCGCGGGTGTCGTCGTCCCGGACGCATCTGCGACCCGCGGCACGCTCATCTGTCTGATTCCACCGAAGGTTCTCGTGAAGTTAGGGAAAGGTCGTAGTCGACGGTAAGCGGCGCGTGGTCGCTAAAACGCGCGTCTTTGTAAATGGAGGCCCGCCGTACGAGCGGCGCAAGATCCGGCGTGACGATCTGATAGTCGATCCGCCAGCCCAGATTTCGCTCCCACGCGGCCGGCCAGTTCGACCACCACGTGTATTGCTTGGCCTCCTGGTTAACGACGCGAAAGGCGTCGATCCAGCCAATCCGTTCGATCAGCGCGTCCATCCAGGCGCGCTCCTCGGGGAGCAAGCCGGTGACGTGGCTGTTTCGCGCAAAATTATAGGTGTCGATCGGTTTATGCGCGATGTTGAAATCGCCGCAGACGACGTGCGGACCGCCGGAATGCCGCAGCTGCGCCAGCACCCCGAGCAGACGTTCGAGAAAGCTCATCTTAAAGGTCTGCCTCGCCGGACCGCTGATCCCCGAAGGCACGTACAGCGAAGCAACCGTCACCTCGCCGAAGTCGAGCTGAACGAAGCGTCCCTCTGAGTCCATGTCGTCCCACCCCAGCGAGCGCCGTACGGACATCGGCTGGCGCCGCGAGTAAAGCGCTACACCGCTGTAGCCGCGCCGGTTCGCGTCGACAAAATATGGTGTAAAGCCCATCAGCGTGGTCGCCTCCGCCGGCAACTGATGCTCCTGTGCGCGCGTCTCTTGCAGGCAAATAATGTCGGCATCTTGCGACTCGGCCCACGCAAAGAACCCTCGGCGCGCCGCGGACCGTATCCCGTTGGCATTGAGCGAAATCACTCGCATCGCTGCTCTCGTTCCGACCCATCGAAAAGGAGCCTTCTTCGGCTATGAGAACGCCGTGCGGGTGCACCAATATATCACGCACGTGCGTTGGTCGGGCGGCGAGGGCACCGCATCCTATCGCAGCTATTCGCGCAACTTCACGATAAACGCGCAGAGCAAGCCCGATATTGCGGGGTCGAGCGATCCGGCATTTCGCGGAGACGCGACCCGCTATAACCCCGAAGAGCTTCTCGTCGCGAGCCTTTCGTCGTGCCACATGCTCTGGTACCTGCATCTCTGCTCGGTCAACGAAATCGTCGTACTCGAATATCGCGACGATGCAATCGGAACGATGGAAGAGCGCGACGGTGAGGGGGCGTTCGTTGGCGTTACGTTGCGGCCCGCAATCAAGGTATCGGCCGGCAACGACCTAGCGCGAGCGATCGCATTGCACGAGGAGGCTCATCGCCTCTGCTTTATCGCCCGCTCCGTAAACTTTCCAGTCGGCATCGAAGCCGCAGTTGTTGATTAAAGGACGGGTTCAGGTGACAAAACAAAGCCGCTATTCCTATTCCGAGACCGTCGAGCGCCTCGCCAAGGCGATCACCGCCGGCGGAAACACAATCTTCGCAACGATCGATCAGGCGGCGGCCGCCGAGGCCGTCGGGCTGGCTTTGCGGCCGACCACGCTCATCATCTTCGGGAGCCCCAAGGGGGGAACGCCCTTGATGAATGCCTTTCCGCTCGTCGCCCTCGAGCTTCCGTTGAAGTTGCTCGTTTGGGAGGAGGGTGACGGCGTCAAGGTCGCCTACGCGACGATGTCGGAGATCGCGGCGCGATCCGGAGTCAACGGAATGGACGAGCGCATCGCCGCGATGGATCGCGCGATGGACGCGCTAACCAACCTTGTTGCCTAGCGGGTCGAGCTTTTGCCTAAACTAGTGCTTGAGGAGGATGGCTAGGATCGTCGTGATCCATGTCACCGCGATGAGCGAGGTCATCCGCCATTGAAAACCGTCCAGCCGCCGTCCGAGGCGTCCAGGCGAAGCTCGATTTGCGCGAGGCGGGCGTCGACCTGCGCCATGAATACATCCAACCTCAACGCGAGGTCGCCCAGCCGCTTCTCGAGCTGCTGGTAGCCCCCTTCGAGGTGGGCCCTCCGAACTTCCAGGGGCCGGCCGCTCATCGGTTCATTCTATCGCGCCACCGGGAAGCGGCGGAAAGGCCGCGCCTGAGACGAAGCATTTTGCGTGCCCGAGTTGCCCGACATCGCCGCCTATATGACCGCCCTCGAGCCGCGCATCGCCGGCCAGTCCCTCGAGCGGGTCGCCGTCATCAATCCATTCGTCTTGCGAACCCAGGAGCCGCCGGTTTCCATCTTGCAAGGCCGCACCGTTCGCGAGCTACGACGCATTGGAAAACGCATCGCCATCGGGTTCGATGGCGACTACTGGCTCGTGCTTCACCTGATGATTGCCGGAAGGCTGCACTGGAAACAAGGCGGCACCGGTGCTGCGAGTCGCGCCACGCTCGCCGTTTTCGACTTTCCACAGGGCTCGCTCGCGCTGACGGAGGCCGGGTCGAAGCGGCGCGCATCAATCCACATCGTCGAGGGTGAGGATGCCCTATCAAACCTCGACCCAGGCGGCATCGACGTGATTCACTGCGACTTCGAAGCGTTTCACCGCGCACTGATGGGCGAAAACCGGACGCTCAAACGAGCGCTGACCGATCCGCGCATCCTCAGCGGGATCGGCAACGCATACTCCGACGAGATCCTCCATGCAGCGGGCCTCTCGCCAATAGCGCTCACGCACAAACTCACGATCGAGCAGTGGCAGCGGCTCTTCGCCGCGACCCAGGCGACACTGCAGTTGTGGATCGACCGCCTGCAAGCCGAGGCCCAGCGCGGGTTTCCCAAGCACGTCACCGCATTTCGCGAAGCGATGGCGGTGCACGGGCGCTACGGCCAGCCGTGTCCTACCTGCGGTGAACGAGTGCAGCGGATTCGCTATGCCGACAATGAGACGAACTACTGTGCGCGCTGCCAGACCGGCGGGAAACTCCTGGCGGACCGCAGCCTTTCGCGACTCTTGAAGTCCGATTGGCCGCGCACGCTCGACGAGCTCGAACTCCTTCGCGGCAGGCCGGTGTAGATGGACTCCAATACTGCGAGCGCGCTCGTCGTCGTCTTCGCCGCAATCGTGGTTTTGGTAACCATAGCGAACCGCATCAACATCGCCTATCCGATCGTCTTGGTGCTCGGCGGCATCGCGATCGGTTTCATTCCGCACGTTCCCACGATCGAGTTGCCGCCGGCTTTGGTGCTCGTCGTCTTTCTTCCGCCGCTGCTCTATTGGGAGAGCGTTACGGCGCCCACGAGCGAGTTTCGTGCAAATGCGTTGTGGATCTTCCAAATGGCGTTCGGCTTGGTCGTCTTAACGACGGTCGTAGTCGCGCTGGTCGCCCACGCGATCGTTCCCGGAATGGGTTGGGGCGTCGCCTTCGTGTTGGGCGCGATCGTTTCTTCGACCGACGAGGTGGCCTTCGTCGCCATCGCCGATCGGCTCAACGTGCCGCGCCACATCGTCGGAACGATCGAAGGCGAGAGCCTGGTCAACGACGCGACGTCGCTCATCCTCTACGGGGCAGGCATCGCCGCCGTTGTGGGCGCCTCGTTTTCACTGTCGCACGCGTTTGGGTCACTGGCGCTTTCGGTCGTCGAAGCCGTCGCGATTGGGCTTGGAGCAGGCGGCCTGGCGGTTCTGGCGTGGCGAGCGATTCAGGACGAAACGCTGCAGGGCGTCATCTCGGTCGTCGTCCCGTTTGTCGCCTACCTTCCCGCATACTATTTGGGCGCCTCGGGCGTATTGGCAACGGTTGTTGCGGGA
>JBEKRW010000151.1:0-6013 GCA_049517595.1 Candidatus Cybelea sp.
GGCGTACTGGGATATGGCAGAGCAATACGTCCTTGCCGATCGAATGTTCCAAACCCAAGGCAGCAGTAGCTTTACGGCTCATCAAGACTTGATTCGCGGTGGTACCGCAGTCGCCGGGCAGTATGGCTCAAGCGGAAGCATGATCGATACACCTACGAATGACCCCTGGGGCTGCGATGCTAGCTCGAAGACCGTTACGGACTTCATCACGCTTTCACTGAAATGGGAAGATAGTGGCGGCCCCTTTCCTTGCACTACCGCGTTTACGTCATCTGGATCTGGCTACAAAACGATGCGCGACTTGCTCGACGCACAGGGAATCTCATGGAAGTACTATTCACCCTGCTTTGACGATAGCGGAACGTCGGGATGCAAAGGAGACACTTGCATCGTCTGCATCGGCGCACAGTTAAATGCCTTCGATGTCATCGCGCCCGTCCGCTATGGGCCAGAATGGGGCACTAATGTTTCGATGCCGCAGACGAACGTCTTAACGGACATTCAAGACAATCAACTTCCAGCCGTTTCGTGGGTTATCCCGGACCAGGCCGACTCGGATCATCCGGGCGATGACACCGACCACGGCCCACAATGGGTCGCGAGCATCGTCAATGCGATCGGCGGAAGCTCTTACTGGGGAAGCACGGCGATCGTGATTCTGTGGGACGACTGGGGAGGCATGTACGACCATGTCGCCCCCGCAGCGATCGGCAGCGGCAGCGGGGGCCGAGATGACCAGGGGGGCCTCGGGTTTCGCGTACCGATGATCGTGATCTCGCCCTACGCGCCAGAAGGCGTCGTCTCTCATACGCAATATGAGTTCGGCAGTGTTTTGAAGTACATCGAAAATAACTGGAACCTGGGTTCGCTATACACGACGGATCAACGCGCCACTAGCATCGGTAACACCCTCAACTATAAGCAACAACCACGCTCGTTTACCCCGATTCCCACAAACCTATCGATCAATTTCTTTCTACATGAAAAGCCGTCTCGCTTCCCAGCCGATCCCGAATAGTGCTGATCGTTTAGGCCGTTTTGGAGTTCGAATGAAGGATCACCAATTCTGTCAACGCACACTAACCTTCTGCGTGTCCGCGGCAATGCTGGCAGGGTGCGGCGGATCGCAGCCGCCGACCGACACGGTGCCGCAAACCTTTGCGATCGCAACGCGCGCCGATCGTGGCAAGTCGTGGATACTCTCGGAAGCGAAGAGCGAAGACCTGCTTTACGTATCTGACATTTCAACTGACACGGTTCTTGTTTACTCGTATAAGACGCGTGCCCAACTCGGCCAGTTGACCGGCTTCGGCGAACCCTACGGGCAATGCGTAGATGCAAGTGGCGACGTCTGGATAACGGACGTTGCCGACCGAGTTGTAGATGAGTATGCTCATGGCGGCTCAACGCCCTTAAAGCAATTGTCGGCGAGTTTGGGAGAACCTGTGGGATGCTCAGTGTCTCCAAATGGAGACCTTGCCGTATCAAGTGACTCCTCCCTCCAGGCACTTAAACACCATGCGCTTCCATTTTCAACTCAAAGCGGTGTATTAGTCTACAAGAACGCATCTGGATCTCCGGTGAGCTACACAAATGCCGATTGCGATGATCCCGCTAGTCCCGGCTATGATGATAAAGGGAATCTCTACGCCGAGGGCGAGGAATTCCTGAGCTATTCAAACGTAAAAGGGAACGTGTGTGAATTGCCGGCTGGGGGTACGGCTTTAGGCGTAATCCCCTTCCTGAGGCGTGATGGGAAGAAGCAGGTCGGGCCAATCGGTGACGGGAGTATCATGTGGGATGGCGAGTATCTCATGGTGACACTCGCGCTCGATCAGACACGCCTTGTTGAAGCTAAGGAGCTGACAAATGGCAGTCTCCAGGTAGTTCGCGGCATGAGACCTCTGGACAGCGACTGCGAGTGGGGCAATGAACTTCGTCAAGTCTTCGTAGTCGGGAAGAAGAATACGCCGGTAAATCGCAGCCGCGCTACTGTGGCTGTCGCCGGTAATGAGCTTACCCTCGGGTCTTGCTATGACGATTTCAACGCGTTCGCGTACCCTGCCGGGGGCCGACAATTATGGTCCTTAGACGTGCGATATGCCTTTGGTGAATCCGTAAGCCTCGTCCCTCGATAGGGCCCCGCGCTTCCGCCCCTCTGCACGGCTTCGTGAAAGCGGGCCGTGTTCGCGTTCTATACCCGAGGCCGCTAAGCGGACTGCAGCGAACGTCCCTAGCCGCTGATTTAGTTGACGTTGGGGAGCAAGGCACGATGAAGAACCTGGATTTCAGCCGCTACGCCCTCACAAGCTGCGCGGCTGCGGCGATGCTCGCAGGCTGCAGCGGATCGCAGCCGCCGATCAGCGCGCCGGGTGCGATGCCGCTGAGCGTGTCGTCCGGCACGATCTACGTGGCGAACGAGGTTGAGACCGGTTCGGGATGGGCTGGCACGGTTAATGAGTATACTCTCGGTTCGACGGGCAACGTGCCGCCGACCCATGTTATCGCCGGCTCGAACACGCAGTTGAGCCGCGTCGGCGGCCTCGTCGTCGACGGGTCCGGTGAAATCTATGTCGCCAACGTCGACACCCCGAGCATCGTTGGGTTTCCGGCTGGCTCGTCGGGCAACGCATCGCCGAATATCGTCATCATCGGTCAAAACACTGGTTTAGCATGGCCAGTGGGAATAGCGCTTGATCGCGCGGGCAACTTGTACGTTGCAAACTGCGGATCGAAGTGCGCATCCGGTCTGCCTCCGCCCAGCGTTTCTGAGTTTCTTGCCGGAAGCAATGGAAACGTGGCTCCCCATAACGTGATAACCGGCCCGAGAACACAGCTATCGATAGTTAACGCGCCCGGTGTCGATGCCCGTGGAAATATTTACGTCTCAAATCAAGACAACTCCGTCGACATCTTTCGCCCGCACGCCCGTGGAGACGCCTATCCGAGGTGTGTTATTTCAGGGTCCGAAACACAAATGGACGATCCTGACGGATTAGCCGTCGACGCGATCGGTCTTTACATCGACGCGGAGCAGAAGTCGACAATTGAACGATTCACGCTGAAAGCTTGTGGTAATGCGCAGCCGCTCGCGGTCGTTTCGGGGAAAAGGACGGACTTATCGGGCCCAAATGGCCTGACGATTGGTCCAGGCGGTTCGGTGTGGGTCGCGACATTCGCAGGGCATGTGCTCGAATACGCGGCCAAGGCGAAGCGGGATGCTCGCCCGTTGACGGACATCTATGGATCGAATACCGAGCTATCAGTTCCGGTCTGGGCCTTTGCGACGGCTGGCGGGTCTGGAAGTTTGTGGTCAACGGAGCGAGGTATGGAGAGATGAAGTGCCGTCGTCTTAGCCGCTTGACATTAAGCTGCGTGGTTGCAACGCTACTTGCAAGCTGCGGCGGGTCGCAGCCGCCGATCGGCGTGCCCCACCTAGCGAGCAGAGATAGCACCTCTTCGCACCAACGCAAGTTTCTTTTTACGGGCAAGAGACAAATCTTTAGAGTACCGGCGGATGTGACATCGATCACAGTGTTTGCCCGGGGAGCGATTGGCGGTGGTCCCCGCGTTCGCACCGCCGAGCGCGTATGGGCCACCATTCCGGTCGCACCCGGCGAAGCGTTGTCGGTGTTCGTTGGCGGCGCCAGCTCGGGCGTTGGAGGCGGCTTTAACGGCGGCGGTGGTGGCGGTGGCAGTTCTTGTCACGCGTCGTGCGGTTACGGAGGCAGTGGCGCTTCCGATATCCGACAAGGCGGCGATAAACTCACCGATCGTATCGTCGTCGCTGCGGGCGGAGGCGGCACAGGAACAGATGGTTACGGCAGCAAGGGTGGCGCTGGCGGTAGAGGTGGTGACAAACGCGGGGGCTCTGGAAGGACCGGCACGAACGGCTCCGGCTATCGCTATAGCGGTGGCGGCGGGGGTGCTGGCGGAACGCAACGTCATGGCGGTTCCGGCGGCGGCGGGGGCGGTCCCGGAAGTACCGGACAACCCGGGTCTCCTGGTTCGCTCGGCATTGGCGGCGCGGGCGGCGATAGTTGTTTAAGCAGCGGAAGCTCCTGCGGGTTCAGCGGTGGCGGTGGTGGTGGCGGCGGCTACTACGGCGGTGGGGGTGGTGGCGGCGCTGGGAGCAGCAGCGAAAGCTACGGACCAGCAGGCGGCGGTGGTGGCGGCGGCTCGTCGTACGTTGAGCGCCGTGCGTATCAGTCCCGCACGTCGCGAGCGCCGAAAGCTAAGGTCGGTAACGGTCTAGTCGTGTTTAGTTGGTAGGCATGCGAAGTATTTCGTACGTGCCAACTATTTGCGTAGCCGTGGCAATGCTCGCAAGCTGCGGCGGATCGCAGCCGCCGATCGGCGCGCCACGCGCGATGCCGCAAACCTCGGCGATTGCTGCGTACGCGGAGCGTGGCAAGTCGTGGATGTTGCCGGAGGCCAAGGGAGAGGACCTACTGTATGTTACGATCACGGGATGCCCTAACACGTGCGTCTATTCGTACCCGGACGGAAAGCTAGTTGGCGCAATAAATGCTGGGAACGGTGGAGGGCTCTGCGCGGATGCCGGAGGCGACGTATTCGTGCCAAGCGATGGCGACTCGGATAAGAGCGTCGTCTACGAGTTCGCGCACGGGCAGAAACAGCCAATTGCCGCTCTCGACGTGCCAGGATATTTCGCGGCCTCCTGTTCTGTAGACCCAACAACCGGAAATCTCGCGGTGCCGTTTCTTTGCAAGACAAGTTCTTGCGGAAATGCGAATGCCGTGGCTATATATCAAGGCGCTAAAGGCCAACCAACAGTCTACGAAGACTCCAACGTCGAAGTGTTCTTGTATTGCGGCTACGACGATGCCGGAAATCTGTTTGCGGACGGGAGTGGGGGCAAGTCCGGATTCGCTTTTGCGGAACTGCAAGAGGGCGCTACGTCCTTTATTAATCTTTCAGTAGATCAGAGCATTGGGAGCCCCGGGCAAGTGCAATGGGACGGCTCCTACATCACCATTCAAGATGAAGCGAAGCCAGGGTCGATCTATCAGATGGAAGTTTCCGGCTCCACCACCACTATAGTTGGCGTTACTAAGCTCAAAGGAGTGACGGGATATTCTGGGCAGTCGTGGATTCAAGGGCAAGCGATAATCGTGGGGTCCAAACCCAGAGGCAAGCGGAGTAACATCGGATTGTGGCAATACCCTACCGGTGGTAGAGCATACCAACGTATTAACGGATTTCCTAAAGAAACTAGGGTCTACGGTCTCACGGTGAGCGTCGCGCTGCCCCGCCGAAACGTCGCGGCGCACCGTGGCGTTCACGGAGCGAAGAGCAAGGCAAGATGAAGAGCTTAAATTTCAGGCGATACACGCTCGGCAGCTGCGTAGCTGCAGCATTACTCGCGGGCTGCAACGGATCGCAGGCGCCGATCGGGGCACTCGCTAGTACGATTCCGCAAAGGCGCGCGATCGCAGTGCATGCGGCCGGTTTCACCTACGAAACGCTTTACAGGTTCAAGAACAAGGATGATGGAGGCTATCCCAACGCCGGTGTGATTGCGGGCCTGGATGTCGTTTATGGGACGACGAATGTCGGGGGGTCAAGCAAATCCGGGACCGTCTTCGTTGCGACTCCGTCTGGAAAGGAGGCAGTGCTCTATAGCTTCAAGGGTGGCCTCGATGGCGCATATCCTGACGCTACGGTAACAGCCATGGACGGTGCGCTTTACGGCACTACGACAGAGGGCGGCGCAGCCAACGATGGGATTGTTTTTGCGATCAGCAAAGGGGGTACTGAGCGCGTCCTTCATGCATTCGGCGGAGCCGATGGGGCCAATCCGTACGCCGCGCTCGTGGCTGTGCGCAACGTTCTCTACGGCACGACGCAATACGGCGGTGCATACGGGGATGGAGCGGTTTTCGAAATTGACAGTTCGGGCAAGGAACGCATCCTCTACAGTTTCGGAGCCTCTACGACGGACGGCGCGAACCCCGTCGGGACAATGATTTTCGTGAATGGCGCTTTGATT
>JBEKRW010000152.1:0-5974 GCA_049517595.1 Candidatus Cybelea sp.
CCCAATGAACGTCACTCGAGCGGTTCTCCCTGTCATGCGCACCCAACGCTCTGGCCTCATCGTAGCTATCTCTTCAACCGCTGGAGTCGTTGGTCAAGAATTCTGTACTGCTTACTCAGCGTCCAAGTTCGGTGTCGAGGGCTGGATCGAGTCCCTGACACCAGAGGTTGTGCCGCTTGGCATCCACACGATGCTTGTCGAACCCGGCTTCTTCCGTACCGAGCTCCTCACGCCGGAGTCGACGAAATATGCTAAACCCTCAATCGACGACTACGCAGAGCGCAGCGAGCGAACTGTCGCTGAGTGGAACAGCATGAACGGAAAGCAGGGCGGTGACCCCGCTAAGCTTGCTGAGGCACTCATATATCTTGCAAGCCTTGACGAGCCGCCGCTCCGCTTCGTAGCAGGTACCGACGCTGTTGCGGCCGTTAAGAAGAAGGCAAACGAACTGATCTCGCAGGCCGACGCCTACCGCGAGCTGTCTGCTAACCTCGCGCTTGATGAAGCTCGCCGGGAGAAGCCGCCAAGCTAAAGCATCGGTGGTTCGAGCAGCTGAGGCGAGCTAAAAACGGGGCGCGGATGCGTTGCAATGCCTCGGATGCGGAATCTTCGCGCCTGTTCGGATACGCGAGCAGGCTGCGAGCGAAAGCCCCGTGGCCTCGGTGACCTGCTCGGCGGAGTCCTCCGAACTCCCAAACATGCGTTTGGGTGCCGTCCTTCCTACACTCGATGGGACTTAATAATCAAGGCTTTGCGTCACCAATGAACTATTTGCGTTATCCTCGGACAGGCGGCTTGAGAAAGCGTCGCGAGCAAAAGTGGCAAGCGCAGCAGTAGATTTATAAGGAGAAGCATGACGCGTTTATTCCCATTGGTCTTTCTCGCTGTGTCTCAATTGCCGATTGGTACCGCGGCATCGGCCTGCGACGGCCCGGATCTCATCGTAGCTTCGATTAGAGTGGCAAGCGCGCATCATAGCAGATACCTAATCAGCTATCGCCTCGTGGCAACCGTTACAAACGTCGGACAGGCGGCGCAATTGTCCAATGTTCTGCAATTCCTAGACGTTAAGCAATACGGGAAGCGTCTCGACGACCGAGGCATTCCGCCACTTCGGCCAGCTCAGTCGTATAAGATGGTCTACATATGGCGGCGGGCCGTTGACGCTGGCAAAGGGACGACGCCGCTGAACTTTCGCATCCGTGTCGTGTCGCCGTTGCCCTCTGGAGACTGCAATCCTATCAGTGGGGGCAAGGGCATTTGGTTTTAGGATCATTGCAACGTCCAACGCGGCACAACTGCTCGGCTCCCACGCAAACAACGCCCCGATCCCGCAAAATGAAGCGCATTCCGGAAAGTCGTTGCGACACGCCGTCACAACGTAGCCCAGTGCCGATCAAAGCGCGCGCGGGCGACCCGGCTTTACGGACTTGACAGCCGGGCCATCGCGTGGGGCCTACGCGTAAGGAGCGCTGCGACGTCGAATGGGATGAGGCGAGCGTTGCGAAAGGAGTGGCGATGAGACTGCAAACTATTCTTATGATCGCGTGCGCAACGCTGTCGGTTGTCGCAGCGCCCGCCGGCGCCCAGGCACCCTCTGGCACGACGCTATTTGGGACGAATCTGGTCGTGAACGGGGACGCCGAATCCGATACTGGAGCCCCAAGCAATAGTCAGATCGTAAAGCCCACCGCGTGGACGACAACCGGAGAGTTCACGGCCGTCCAGTATGGGGCCAGCGGCGGATTCCCCGATAAAGACTCACCCGGTCCCTCGGACCGCGGCAAGAACTTCTTCGGCGGCGGCAACGTCGCGAAGTCGACGGCAACGCAGAAGATCGACCTTTCCTCCGGCGTACAGGCGATCGACTCGGGTGGCGTGACGTACACTCTTGGCGGATGGCTCGGCGGCTACGGCAGTCAAGACGATAACGCGCAGATGACCGTCACGTTCTTGGACGCTGCGGGTAATGCGCTGGGCGCAGGACGGATCGGCCCGGTCACGGCAGTCAACCGCCACACTACGACGGGGCTCTTTGAGCGCACGGCAACGGGGTCCGTACCTGCGCGTGCGCGCACGGCGCGCATCGTCGTCACTGCAACTCGCCTCGAAGGAACGTACAACGACGGCTATTCGGATGACCTGTCGCTCGTGCTCGAGAAGGGCCACTAAGGGCACCTAGCCGGTACCTACGGCACGTAGTGACCGGCTTTGCCGTGCCGAACACCCGCAGCAACGAAACCAACGAAACGCGCGCGTGGACGATGGTTGGGGCTGCGTCGTAATCGCGCGCGCATTGGGACTCAGGAAAGCGAGTAATGCGTGGTTTAACACTTACTTACGCTAGCGCCGCCGGCCGTTCTTTTCGTTGGATTGCTGATAGTAATGCAGCGGGGCGTTCGCCGCGTCTAGCGTGAGAGTCCGGTTTTCCAAGCCAAGCTCCAGCCGCGCCTGCACCACATAGCCGTCACCATCGTCGGAGTGCATCCTTCCTGCGTCCTTAGCGAGGGGCAGTAAACGTGTCCCGACGCCGCCCGCTGATTTGACTCTTGCGTGGAAGCAACGTACCATGTGTGGAATGAATGCCAAGCCGCTGGAAGCGGGTCACGAGCACCTCGTCCAGTTCTACGGCGGCGATGACGCTCGTCTCGGGCGCAATGTCGCGCGCTTTCTCAATGAGTCGTTGCGTAGCGGTGGCGGGGCCCTCGTCGTCGCGAGCCCCGCGCGATGCGAGGCCATCGGGCGCGAGCTGGGCTCAGAACGAGCCGTCTTCCTCGACAGCAATGAAACGCTCGCTAAACTTCTTGGCAACGATGGCCGGCCCGATCCCGTGCTCTTCGACGCATGCGCCGGCGCGCTCGCGCGAGAGTTATCGGAAAAGTACGGCAGCTTTCGCGCCTACGGCGAAATGGTCGGTATTCTGTGGTCGAAGAAATCGTTTAGCGCGGCGATCGCTTTGGAATCCTTGTGGAACGATCTGATCGACTCGGTCGGATTCGATCTTTTCTGCGGCTACCCGATCGACGTGCTCGGCGAAGAGTTCCAGCTCGCGTGCGTGCAGCCATTGCTCGATTCTCATACGCGCGTCGTTCCCGCCGTCGCACATAGCTTCGATATTGCAATGCGGCGCGCGATGGACGACGTGCTGGGCGATCGCGGCGACGGCTTACGTTCGCTGCGCGCCGAACAGTTGATTCTACGTTTGCGCAGCACGCTGCCGCGTTATGCCGACGGGATTCTCGCTAAAGCGCAAGAGTACTTTCAAGCGTAATTACGATAGCGGGAGCATGGCGCGGACGTGCGTGCCGAAGCCCGGAAGCAGCTCGACGTTTAGCTGCGCGCCAAGTCGCCCAACCAACCAGAGTCCCCGCCCGTGTTCGGTCAGAAGATCGGTGGGTTCTGTTCGTTCGCTCGTCGCGTAACCTTCGCCGCGATCGACGACGTGCAGCACCGCACTTCTGCCGGTCCAATGTAGCGCGACGTCGAGCGGGCCCACGGCATGTTGTGCGACGTTGGCGGTAAGCTCGCCGAAGATAAGTTCGGAAGCCTTGACTTCGGCCCGCGTGCAGCCCGCGGCCTCGAGGCCGGCGACGAACTCGTGCCGTGCGCGTCTGGCCGCGTGCCAATCCCCTGATTCAAATGTCCAAATCTGCGATCGCACGAAGTTCAAAACCAAGATTGCAACGTCGTCGGGAGCCAGCCGGCGTAAGCAGTACGTTTCGATGAACTGCGCGGGGCTTTCGACGAAGAAGACGGCGTCGCTGGCGATGGCTTCGCGTAGCAGCAGCTCGCCGGCGAGCGGATCGCGCGTCGCCTCGGTCAAGCCGTCGGTGTAGAACGCTAAGAGCGCGGCATCGTCGAGGCGTTCGGTGATCGGCTTCGCGGGCTCACCGGCGGAGCGCAATCCTAGCGGCAGGCCTTCGGCTTCCAACTCCGTGATCGTTCCGCCATGACGGCGCAGAAGCGGGTAGGGATGTCCGGCGTTGGCATAGGAGATCGTGCGGCTGCGGGTATCGAAAATGGCCGCAAAGGCCGTCGCGACCGCAGCGGGATAGCGACGCAAGAGAATTCCTTCGGCGGCGTCGAGAATCCGCGCGGGATTGTTTTCGTACAAGGCAACGACGTTGATCGCGTGACGAATTTTCCCCATCACGATCGACGCTTCGAGGCCGTGCCCGGTAACGTCACCCACCGTGAGCAAGACGCGATGATCGTCGAGGTCGAACGCATCGTACCAGTCGCCGCCCACTTGCACTTCCGAGGCGGCGGGACGGTAGATGGCGCTTAGCTTCGCCCCGGCAACCTTGGCGAGGTGCGTTGGGAGCGTCGCTTCCTGAATCGTCTGAATGAGCTGCCGCTCGCGCGCCAGACCTTCGGCGTGCGCGATCGCAAGCGAGGCGCGGCGTCCGATCTCTTCGAACATCTCGAGATCGCTGCGGTCGTACTGGCGCGTGTTCGAGCAAGCGACGATTGCGCCGTAAATTGAATCGCCGGAGAAGAGCGGAGCCATCATCCACGAGCGCGGCCGCGCCGTCTCCTCGAGTGGACCGGCCTTAAGTCGCGGCCCGCTCACCGAATCGAGGGTCGCTCCCGCGAGAATCGATCGCCGACCCAAAAGGGATGCTATGATCTGCCGCTCGCTCTCGGCGTGCAGACCGGCTTTCGATCCGGCTTCGGCAATCGTCCGAAGCCGGCCGTCGGTGAGTTTAGCCGCAAGCGCGTAGTCGGCAAACTCCTCGTTAAGCCCGTCGAGCAGCAACGCGAGGGTCTTCTTGGAGTCGAGCGTCGCAAAGAGCCGTTCGGTGATCCGCCCCAGGAACCGGAATCGCTCGGTGACGAGCTGCTCGCGCTCAAACGTTCTAATGTTTTCCAGCGCCATCGCCAGTTGGCGAGCGACTACCAAGGCGATGTCGAACTCGCGCGCCGCAAAGCTCGAACGGCGCTCCGATTCCAGGAAACTCAACGTGCCGGTACATGTCGTGCCGACGAAAAGCGGCACGATCATCCCGGAGCGCATCTTGGAGATCGCGACGAAGTCTTTCAGCTTCTCATCGGTGGGTTCGCGCAGCGCTCCGGAGAGCAGCAATAGCGGTTGACGCGAACGCAGCGCCTCGGCGACGGGCTGGGCGAGCGTTTCTGGCGGGAGCTTCACGTCCGCTCGCCGGTCGGCAAAGCCTTCGAGAGTGAGTGAACCATCCTCCTGGAGCGTATGAACGGCACAGAGATCGGCGAACTCTTCGAGCGATGCGTCGATGAGACGGTTTACGATCGTGGAGCGGTTGAGCGACGACGAGAGCACGGCGGTGGCTTCGGAGATAAAACGCGTGCCGGCATCGGCGAAACGGTCGACCTCGGTCGCGTGTCCCGACCAGTGGAGCACCTCGTCGCTGCCCGAAAAGATCGGAATCGCTTGGATGAGGAAGTTGCGCAGTGCTGCGCTGCCCGCCGTGCGAACGTGATAGACGGCGCTGAACCGCTTTGCGCAGAGCACGGCCTTCCGCCAGAGCAGTTCGACCTGGGCGATCTCGGCTTCGTCGAGCTCACCGGCACGCTCCGGTAGGGCCGGCCGGCAGAGCGTGATCCCGTTGACGGCGCCTGAGGCATCGGCTTGCCAGAGGACGTCGGCAGTTCGCGAAACGACCATTCGGACGGACTGCAAGTCGTGCTCAGCCGCTGCTGGAAGATCGAGGCCAGGTTTCGCTAGGCGTTTCATCCGTTAGGTTGGACCGTATCTCCCATCTTAGCAGTACTTTTGAGAAAGCCCCTGCGGCGTTTTCCCAGGCTCTTGCCGATTGTAAACGCTTCTTTTAACCGAAGAGGCGTGCGTTGGCCCCGTTTTGGGAAAGAGAGTCGAAATGCTCACACTCACTAAGGAGAATACATGGCAGGCTTGCTCTGGACGATCATCACGGTTCTGTTCGCACTCTGGCTTATTGGCCTATTGATGCACATCGGCGGCGGCCTGATTCACATT
>JBEKRW010000153.1:0-5907 GCA_049517595.1 Candidatus Cybelea sp.
ACGTCGGCTTGACGCAAAGCGACTTCCCGTTCTAAGCGCCTACCAGTTGCCGAGCATCCAGTTGATGGAGTGCTGAAGCGGCACGGGCGTGACCGAGCTGCCGCCGCAGTATGGAAAATCGATCATTATCGCGACCCAAAGGAGCAGTCCCATGGCCAGCGCCGTGCACCCAACCAGCGCCAAATGCATGTCGCGGCGCTCGGGATGCACGAACGAGGTGATCGCGATGAGTATCCATGAGAGGACGATGGTGCCGAGCCAAAGCTCTTCGGGTACCCCGGATTGGGCGGCGCGCAGGCGGCGGTTGCGAAGCGCAGTGAGCGCGTCAACCTCCTCGTCGACTTGGCCGAGCAGGGCCGGGGTCGCGGGCTTCGCGTTGCGTTCCAAATCGCGCTGAAGTCTTCCGGCCTCTTCGCTACCCTGGCCGCCGCACAACTGCGACCAGTCTCGAACGACAGTGCGGGAATAGGCCAATACCATGGGCCGTTGAGCTGGGGCGATGTCGCGCCACAGCCTGCGGACGGTTAGCGCTTCGGTGTCAACGTCGGCACTAGCGGCATGCAAGTTCGTCCAGAGCGTGACGATCACGAAGGCAAAAATCAGCGCGTTCAATCCGCCCACGATGGAGATCCACGGCGGCACGAACGATCCGTTGTTCGGAAAGCGCCAACGTGAGTAGAGCCGGCGCGCGAGGAGGGTCAGGCCGATGGCGAAGATCTCGTAGGCCAGCACGATCGTAATAAACGCGACCCAGGGCGGAACGCTGTTCGACCAGAGAAGAAGCCGGCTCATCATTGCGACGACTCGTTCGCCGACGCTCCGTCGTACTCATCGAATAATGCGGCTAATGCGGCTCCCCTTCACGCATTGTGCGGCGGTCCGACGTATGGGAACTCGCCGAGCAGATCGGTATGGGGTTTCACTCCGTCGCCCGTTACCTTCCCGTTCGTGAGCACGGGAAGGAAATACGCCTCGACATCATCGGTTAGCGTCCGGCCGTTGCTCGGGTACGATGCTTCGCGCCCGGGCTCATACGGCAACACGTCGGGCAACTGCGTCGCTGCTACGCGCGTTGCTTCCTCGGGCGCGTACCCACCCGAGTGCTCGAGCGAGTGCGCGAAGACGGGGACGAACCGCGAGTCGTTCGCCGGTTCTCCGGTAATGTAGGCGATTTTCTCGTCGCCGCCAAGGAATGGCTCCTGCGAGGATCGAGCGTTGCGGTCGGACTGGATGTAGCTTCCGGAAGTGCGATCCAGCGTGCGGGCCCAGACCTTCAGATTCTTGGAACCCAGTTGGGAGTTGGGAACTTCCAGTGCGATGGAACAGATGTTTTTGTCGGCGAAGAAGTCTTGGCCGGTGAACTTCAAATCGTTGAGCGCACCCTGCACGTCGAAAAAGAACGGATCGCTCCGCCAGCCGGCAAAGAAGCGGTAGTCGCCGGCGTCGGTCACGATCGCTCTGGCGCCCGTCGAGACCGGCGCTCCATCGACAATAACTACGCCTTCATTACCCGTGCGCTCTGACTGCGTCCCCTCAATGCGGCGCACGGTTGCGGTCAGCCCCCCTCCTTGCGAAGCCGAGAAACGCACGCTGTACGAGATATCCGCAACGACATCACCGTTGGTGTCGATCATTATTTCGTACAGTGCGTCGGTTGCGTACGGCTCCGTCGTCGTAGGGCCGGGTGGATTCACGCCGGACGACGGGTGAGTGTCCATAATCAGGATAGTTTTGCTACTATCACCAGGCTTCGGGAACACGTAGAGATCGGTGCTATTTAGCCGGGCGTCCCCATTAGGAAACGCAAAGTCCGGACCCGAGTAATGATGTGACATCCACTTCCTCCACAAAATGCTGCGATTTTCGAACGATACTCCTAATTTCGCCCGTAGACAATGAAACAGCGCGCCGCCAGTCTGCTTTGCGTGGGTTCTTCCAAGGGAGTTAATGTTTGATAATCAGGCTGAACCGGCTCTGTCTCGGAATCCTTATTGCACCTGGAAAGGCACCGGAGGTATACTGGCTACCTGATCACATAAGGAGAAAAATAGTGCCTTACATTGCCGTCGGAAACGAGAACTCCGGTTCAATCGAACTGTATTACGAAGACCACGGCTCGGGACGTCCCGTCGTTCTGATCCACGGCTATCCCCTCAGCGGCCGCGCCTGGGACAAACAGGTGGCAATGCTGCTCGACAATGGTTTCCGCACGATCGCGTACGACCGCCGCGGATTTGGGAAATCGAGCCAGCCGGCTGCCGGATACGACTACGATACGTTTGCAAACGATCTTTACACGCTTATGGAGGAGCTCGATCTTCGCGACGCCACGCTGGTGGGGCACTCCATGGGAACCGGCGAGGTGACGCGTTATTTGGCGCGCTTCGGTTCGAAGCGAGTCGCAAGCGGTGTGCTGGTCTCGCCGATTCCACCGTTCTTGTTGCAAACGGCCGACAACCCAGAGGGCGTTCCGCAGAGCCTCTTCGACGGCTTTGTTGTGGCCGCGAAACAAGACATGCCTGCATGGATGAAAGGCTTCCTCGATAACTTTTACAACGCCGACAAGTTGCGCGGCACGCTGGTGAGCGACCAGGCCTATGAGGCGAGCTGGAACGTCGCCGTGGGCTCCTCTGCTGTTGCGTCCGTGGCATGCATTCCGACATGGGCGACCGACTTCCGCGCCGACCTCCCGGCGATCGACGTGCCGATGCTCGTCATCCAGGGCGACGAAGACCGCGTGCTGCCGTATCCGAAGACCGGCGCGCGGCTACCCGGACTGATCAAGAATCTGCAGGAAGTGGTCATCAAGGGCGGTCCGCACGCCATTCCCTGGACGCATGCCGATCAAGTGAACCAAGCCCTGCTGAAGTTTACGTCGTCGCTCGTACCCGCCTGACCTGTACGAGGGGAGCGAAGGCCGGATCGATCACGCGCAACTCGCGCTGGGTCCAAACTTCATTATGCTGCGCTCTGCATGCTGCGCTCTGCCGGCGACGATCCAAGCTGGCCGAGCACACCACCGTGCGGTGCACCGAATGCGGCGAAGATCATCTGGTCGACAACGCTACGGTAAGGGCTTTCCCTACCGAACCCTAGCCGCTGGCGCTGAACGGCGCACCGGCGAGGCCGTCGATCGGCGCCCGTCCTAGCCGGAGCCACCAGATTGCGTAGGCCGGCCGGGCGTAACCTGCGTGCTTCGAACAGCGAAACTCGTGACTTCCTTGGGATTCGGCCCGTAGCTGTTGTCGCCTGATTGGCTATCCTGGCAGAAGAGCACGAGCAGCACGAAGCCCCCAAGCGGGACGAGGTTAAGCAACACCCACCAGCCGGTCATTCCGATGTCGTGAAGACGGCGAACGCTTACGGCCCAGCTCGGTAGAAGGATCAGCAGCAAGAAAAAATCGGCGAGATACACGGCGAGTGTGGGCGGACCACCGGTTAGCTTGGCGATGTAGAGACCGGCGGCGGCTAGCGCAAAGACGATCAGACAGCTGAAGAGTGTGAAATACCAATATTCACTTCGCCGGGCTCGCCCCGAGAAGACGGCGTACTTCCCGAGGGCATCAAGAAAATAGTTCATTAAACGCTCCCATAAAATAGCGTGTGGATCTCTAGGTGCTCGCCTGCTTCTTCCCGGGCGGGCGTTTTTACTGCCCTGGGAGAGTCCGCGCCCGGAAAAGGGCCAATTTGACTACATTAAAGTAGTCTTACGACTACAATTACGATATGATGCTCGCATGGTACCTATGAAACTGTTCGGCAGCGCCCCGCGTACTCGCGTCCTCACGCTTGTGGCGCTGCTTGACGACACCTATCCCCGCGAGCTTGCGCGCCTTGCCGGCGCGCCCCTCGTGAGCGTCCAACGGATCGTCAAGGACCTCGAACGGGAGGGCGTACTCGCGACACGGATCGTCGGGGCGAATCGACAGGTCAGCCTGAACCCTCGCTTCTACGGCGCGGACGAACTTCGCGCGCTTCTGCTGAAGTATGCAAAGCGTGACCCCGATCTCGATGGCCGGGTGTCGCTATTGCGCCGCCGGCCCCGCCGTGCTGGAAAGCCGCTCTAAGATGGCGCCGGTAACTGCAGACTCTTCTCTGGCGGCAGCGCCGCGACGTACTACGCGCCGGCGCCTACCAATCTGGAGACGCTGATTTCATCATCAAGTTCTCCATGGGCGGACCTCAGGCCGCCGCTGCAATCCGCAACCTCGGCTACCGCGAAGCCGGTGGGACGTACTTTCACAACACAAACCTCTTCACGCTCGAGTTCCCTCCCGGGCCTCTTTCTACTTTTTCACGGATCGCAGCGCCCTCGCGGCGGCAAGGAGGCCCGGGACGGAAAGGCACTACGAGAAGCAGTAGGAGTCGGACGAGGCGTCGCCGCCTTGCAGACGTACTTGATGCACGCGGTACGCAGGATCGAACTCCGCGAAGAACTTCTCGTCGAAGGCGATCTTTCCGTCGCCGGCAACGTCGAGCTTGACCATCCAGCTGCCGACGCCGTCGGGATAGAACTGATCGTCCCACGCGCGGTAGAGCGAGTTGGTGAAGTAGACGCGCTTCCCGTCGCGGCTGATCTCGACCATCTGCGGGCCGCCCGCCAGCGCTTTGCCCGGATTGGCCGGATGCGGCGTGCGCTTCGCAATGCCGCCGATTCGTACCGAGCCGACGAGCTTCGGATTGAATGGGTCGCTGACGTCGTACTGCCGCATCTCGCCGGTTCCCCAGCACGATGCGTAGAGATAGCGATCGTCAACCGAGAGATCGATGTCGGAAAGCAGCGGCGGCACCGCGCCGAAGCCTTTGAGCAGATCCGGCAGCAACGACGGGTCGGCCGGCTCGGCGGGAATCTCGATCACCTTCGTCGCCGTCCAGTCACCGTTTTTGCGATGCCAGAGCCAGATCGAACTCGACAGATCCTTGAGCGAAATGACGACGCCGGCGAATCCCCACTCGTTGGCGGGATCGTGCGACGGGCGCAGTTCGAGCACCATCTGCTGCTCGGCGCCGAGATCGATGCTCTGTTTGTGCTTGCGGCTCTTGAGATCCCAAAAATGCAGGTTATGCCCGTACTTGCCGGCGAGCAGCATTTCGGGATTGATGCCGCCCTCGATCATCTTCGGCGTGCCCCATTCGCTGCTGATCATGACGTCGTGCGTGAGGTGCCACCAGAAATCGTACGCAAAGTATTGCGGGCCGCGATCTTTCTCCCACGGGCCGATGATGTCGAAGGTGTCGCAGTCCATCATGAAGATGCCGCCGGGGCCATCGCCGTCGGCGTTGCCGAGCGCGCTGATGTAGATTGCATCGGGGCCACAATGCACGGTGTGCGGGCGCGTGTAGCCCGTGCGCCTGACGATCTCTTCGGGCTCGATCACGCGCACGATCCGCGGCTTCGCGGGATCGGGTTTGGTGTCGATGATGTGGATGCGCGAGGAGCGCAGGCCCGGCACGATGAGGTAGCGCCGTTCGACGTGCGGATGCGGCGCGAACGGACAGAGCGCGGCGCTGCAGGCATTCCAACCGAAGTGATGCAGTTCGTCCCCGGTGCTCGACAACGTGACGCCGCCGATCTCGCTAGCGTAACGCGGCGACGCGGCATCGGTATCGATCACCCCGATGCGGTCGGGCACACCGTTACCGCTCGCGCTCAAAAGTGCGACGTAGGCGAGCGTCTCGGGCGGCGCGTTGATGGCGTCCTTGGGAGAGGCGTAAAAGGTTGGGTCGGGCTTCAGCAGCATGGCGGCGGTGCTCCCTCTTAGTAAGCTTGGAACGTTTATTTTATGCTTTTACGTGAAGAAAGCAATGAGGCCGGTGAGGATTAAGGCGCCGGCCCAGACGGCATCCACGTTTAACCAGGCCGTGCGCAGAAACTTCACGCCGAACCTCGTATAGACCAGCAGCGCG
>JBEKRW010000154.1:0-5903 GCA_049517595.1 Candidatus Cybelea sp.
ATGGGTGGAAGTCGTCCCACATATAGCGCGAGGCCGTGAGGAATGCGGCGCCTCGTTGCGTGTGCGACGGTTCGATCGAGCTGATTTGCGCCCACTGCGGAAGTTGCGGCGGCGTGACGAGCTTCCACGTCGTACCGTGATCGGTCGTCACGTGAACTAAACCGTCGGCGGAGCCGGCCCAGAGAATCCTGGCGTCGAGCGGCGAGACCGCGAGCGACGCGATGTCGGGGAAAGTTTCGGCTCCGGTTTGATCGTTGTCGATCGGACCGCCGGTTTGCCCTTCGGTCGACGGTTCGTTGCGCGTGAGATCGGGGCTGAGAATCTTCCACGTCTGGCCGTGGTCCATGCTCGAGAAGACGACCTGTGACGCGACCAGCAGCTCGCGCGGATCGGCCGGTGAGAAGAAGATCGGATGCGTCCAGCCGAAGCGATATTTCGTCTCGGCGGACGTGGCGCCCGACATATAGCGCGGCCACGGGCTCACGTTCTTCGTGTCGCCGGTGATGCGGTTGAGGCGCGCCAAGAAGCTGTAGTATCCGCTGCCGAACGTAACGTAGGGGTCGCCGGGGTCGGGCGCGACGAACGTGCTTTCGCCCGCAGCGACGGCGTGCCACTCGTCGGGTCCGATGCCGGGGCCGACGGCCGCACTAGGACCTTCGTACGCGCCTTCATCCTGTGAAGCGCCGAAAACATGGAAGGGAAACTGGTCGTCGAGCGCTACGTGATAGAACTGCCCGGTTGGCTGATTGTGGTCGTCGCTCCAGTGGTCGCCGCCGTCGACGGAAACGACCCCGCCGCCGTCGTTGCCGACAAGCAGAATCTTGGGGTCGCGCGGGTTGACCCAAACGATGTGGTTGTCGCCATGCGGGATGTCGATATCGCTAAACGTCTTACCGCCGTCGCTCGTCTTATAGACGCCGTCGACTTCCGGCGCGTAGACGACTTGCGGGTTGGTAGGATCGACCGTGAGCGCCATATAGTAGAAGCCGCGCTGGCGCAGCTTCCACTCGGCGTTGACGCGCTTCCACGTCTGGCCGGCATCGTTCGACCGGAAGACGCCGCCGTCATGTGCCTGCACGATCGCGTAGACGATGCGCGGGTTGCTCGCCGCGACGGCGACGCCGATCTTCCCGAGCAACCCGGTTGCGAATCCGCGGTTGTTGGAGATTTTCGCCCAATTACGGCCACCGTCGAGCGTCTTGTACAGGCCGCTCCCGGGTCCGCCGCTGGTTAGCTTCCAGGGAACCCGTTGGGCTTGCCACATTGCCGCGTAGAGAGCGTTGGGATTGCGGGAGTCCATCGCGAGGTCGATGCCGCCGGTGTTATCGTTGACGTAGAGCACCTTGCTCCAGGTTCTCCCGCCGTCGATCGTCTTGAAGATGCCGCGCTGCGAGTTGGGCCGGAAGACGTGCCCCATCGAGGCCGCGTATGCAATGCGTGGATTGCGCGGGTCCACGACGATTTTCGCGATCATGTGGGTGTCGCGCAGGCCGGCGTACGACCACGTCTTGCCTGCATCGGTCGTCTTATAGACGCCGTCGCCGCTATCGAAGTCGCTGCGGATGTCGGCTTCGCCGGTTCCTGCGTAGATGACGCTCGGATTGGAGGGTGCTACCGCGAGCGCACCGATGGGATCGGCAATGCCCGGAATCTTGCCGTCAGTGACGTTGGTCCAGTTTTCGCCGTAATCGGTGCTTTTCCAAACGCCACCCTCGACGCCGCCCATATAGAACAGGTCGCGGTTGCTTGCAACGCCCGCCACGGCGACGACCCGGCCGCCGATGTACGGCCCGATGCTGCGCCACTGCACTTTGCTCAGGAGCTGTTGCAGCGGCGTCGAACTTGCCGCGCGAACGCCAAGCGGCATAGCGGCGGTTAAGATAAAGACGAAAGCCCAAAGACGCTTCATCGTAGCGATATCGCGTCAGAGCACCGGGAAACCCTTCTCGGCCTGACCGTTAAAGCGTTGACTCGACCCGATTTGCGGAGTCGAGGGTATAGCAGAATCGCCCAGCGGGGTGATGCCAGAACGTGCTCGCGTCCGGATTATTCGGTTGGTCCGGCGGCGTCGGCAGCTCGAAGTTTGCGCAGAGACGGTAACGAGTGTTGCTCGTGCGCTGGTAATCGTAGGGCTTGCCGCTGACCGGATCGTGGGAAGGATGCGGAAGCGCCGCGGGCAGCGGTCCCGCGCTGTAGTCTTCGTGCAGTTCCGCGGCTGCGTCGCCAAGGTCCCGAAGGCGTTGGCGATCCAGCGCTTCGGCTCGAGCACGCTTCGGCGGCCCAATCGTGAGGAAGGCCGCCACGACGATTGCGGCGACGATAACGATGGCCGCCGCCGCGATCGCTCGCGAGACCGTCATGACGCTCTTTTCGGAGGATCGATCGTCAGCAAATAGTACGCAAAGATGCCGCCTCCGATAACCATAAGGCCCAGCGTATCCAAGAAGAAGTGAATCGTTAGCTCGCCCATGATCAACTGCTGGACGGTATAGGCCGCGTCGATGACGATCGGAATCGCCGTCAGCACGAGCGCGACGTACGTAAGCCAACGGCGGATCGAGGAATAATAAAGCTCCGGCCGGCGCGCCAGCTCTCGCCCGATCAGCGAATGCACTACGACGAAGATGGGGAAGCTTACAAGAATTAGTGCGACTTGCCAGGCAATATCGTTGCGTAACTCGCCGCCCGCGGAGCTGGAAAGCGGGTCGGGAAACCAGCGGTTCACCAGACGGTCCCAAATCTGCCAAAGGGCGACCGTCCAAAACCCGAGCGTGATGAAGTTCAGCAAATAAAGGAAGGCGTCGCGAGCGTTCCCGGCGGTCTGTGCCCGGCGCGGCACCGGCAGACCCAGAATGCCGGCATACTGTTCGGAGAGGGCGCGGTAGATGCGCCGCTCGGGCCAGCCATTTTGCCGTAGCATTCCAACGATGGAGTCATCGGGGATGCCGCGATCTTTGGCGGCGCGCAAAAATGCCGCCAGTTCGTCATCAGGCACCGGCCCATGGCTTTGCATGTCAAACGGTACTTCTTATGGGGCGCCGGTGTAGCCTGGTTTATAAGGCGGCCCGATCCCGCCCGGCAAGATGAGCGGCGGCCTCGGCGCCTGGGTAAAATCGAAATCGTTGCGCAAGTCGCCGAGTTGCGGCGCGCTTTCGGCGACGCCGTCCCGCGGGTCGGGGCGGCCGTCGGTTTTCGGATCGAGGCGGCGGCCGCCGAGAAAATCGTCTTCGATGAACTTGACGTAGGCGTCGTGGCTGAGGGTTTGATGGTCGATGTATCCCTTGCGTGCGTACGCGCTGATCACGATCGCGGGGACGCGAAGCCCATAACCGAAGTAGTTCACGTTTGGCGGCGCAACGTGATCGTAGAAGCCGCCCCAATCGTCCCAACTCAGAAAGATCGCCGTCGAATCCCAATACGGGCTACGCATGACCGCGTTGATAACGCCGGTAACGTAGGCTTGGCCCGTACTAATACGGCCCGGCGGGTGCTCGCTATACCGGTTTCCCGGCGCGAGCCACGCGACCGCCGGAAGCGTGCCGTCGCGAAGATCGCTGAAGAAGGCCGAGGTGTCTTTGATATTGGAAAACTGCCCGTCTTGTTTTACGTCGTCAAACGACAGCAGCGGGTTCCAGATGCCGGGAGTTCGGGCACTCTGCGGCTTGAGGTTGCAACTGCTCTGATCGGTCTAACAGTCGGGCTCGAGCCCGTCCATCACGTAGTACGCCCAGGTTACGCCGTTTGCGTGCAGCAGATACGTTAGGTCCGTCCAAGGATAGTCGGGACGGCCGGGTGCCTGCGGCTCGTCTTTGGTGAAAAGGTCGCGCGGAAAATCCTCCGGCGTGAAGTACTGCCGTTCCGGCTTGCAGCTTGCCGGATCGCCAATCTTGGGGCAGTCGGCCGCCCACTCCGAAACCATGTAAAGGTGCGTTGGCAGACTCCACGACCGCACCGGTGCGAACATGCGATCCTGCAGAACGTAGTTACGCGCATAAGCCCAGTAGTTCGAAAGCTCTTCCTCGGTATGAAAGCCCATCACGGTCGTTTCGTGGCCTTTGACGACGCACGTGGGAATATCGGTCGGGCATCCGCCGGTCCTGTCCGCGCCTTGCATGACGTTGACGAAGCCGTCCATCTTTCCGCCGTCGATATCGAGATCGGCCGCTTTCGCGCCGTGCGGACCGCCGGTATCTTCGTCGTTCGTGTCGTGGTAAGGGCGCACGCACGCCTTGGTCGCCTCGTCGGGAACGCAGACTTGCGCAATCCCGTCGCGCATCGGAATGCCATCGGCGCCGGGGAACGTTCCGAAGTAACTATCGAAGGACCGGTTCTCTTGCATGATGACGATCACGTGACGAATCTTGTCAATCCCCCCCGTTGCGGCGCCCGCAGATTCGTAGGCGCCGGCAGATGCGGAGGCGAGGATCACGGCAGCGAGAGACGATAGCGCAGAACGAAGCATTAGTGCACCTCGAGATTTGTTGGCGCACCCGGCCGCTCCCGCCAGAGCGACCCGAAAGTAATGGCGCGAGCGTCGACGCCGGCCGGGGACCTGGTGTCAACGATTTCGGGAGTGAACGTACGGTTTGGAACAGACAGCCGCCGCTTGTTGGCACAGAATGCGTAGGGGCCGAACGGCCGTTCGGCCGTTAACTGTTTACGGCCCCGATGTAAAGAGAATACCTATGCTATGCACTGCTTTCCCAACCACAACTCGAAACCGTTGAGCCGCGCCATGCCAAGAATTGAGGCCTTCTTCTCCCGCGGTGAAGCGCGTAAGTCGGTCGATCAGAGCGTATACCACAACAACAGCACTTGCCGGCAGGGTCGTGACATTAAACTAAGCAGTGACGAGCGGCACGGGACGGGCAACTATCGACTCTGTCACAACTGCGACGACAGAAACTGCAAAGGCAAATAGCGCGTACTTCCCCTTGCTCGGCTGAGATCCGTTTGGCAGACCGCAATACTCGGAAAATTGCTTATTGTTGGAGCTGTTTTGCCAACGCGCGAGCTGGACGCAGCCTCCCTTTCCCACTCTCGGCTCCAACACTGATTCTCACGATGCACGCGCCCCATAAAAGAGAACGTGTCCCTGCGGTGATCGCGCCCAGCATGTCGCGCGTAGAGCGAAAGCGCGATCAGTACCATAGGGCGGCTAATTAGGCGGCCGGCCAAGGCGTGCGGGAGCTATAGCGTACAGAGTTGCAAGCACGATCGGTGTATACTCTGATTCTTGAGTTGGGTCATTCTCGACCTTTTACAACTCTTAGAAAGAAACCTAATGCGTACTTCAACACTGAGCTATCCACTCAGCGCTATCTTCACGCTCGCTCTTCTTGCAGGATGCAGTGGCGGTAGTGACCCTGGTGGTAGTTCAGCCTTTTCTCCATCCAGCCAAGTCTCGGGCGCAGGGCTCCTCGCAGAAGTGGATCGCACGCCCGTAGCCCTACTAAGTAACCCAAAGCCATGCCCGATCGTGAAGGGCGACGTACCCCTTGCGTCGGCGGCCTCGTTTGCGGTGCTGGGGGGATCCACCGTCACCAGCACTGGACTGACCGCGCTCTACGGTAATCTCGGGGTTTCTCCCGGAACAAGCATTACCGGCTTCGGCCCGGGCGTTGTCAAGAACGGAGCTATCTATGCAGGCGGCAGCGTTGCGGCCCAGGCACAAGCGGATTTGACCACTGCCTATAACTATGTCGTGGCCCTCCAAAATCCGACCGCTCTGCCAGCCGACATTGGCGGAACGACAATCACACCTGGCCTGTATGATGCTCCCTCGTCGCTTGGGATCACCGGAACTGTCACTCTAGACGGTCAGAACCACAAGACGAGCGTATTCATTTTCCAGATACCATCCACTTTGACGACGGCAGTCAGTAGCAAAGTCAAGTTCGTCA
>JBEKRW010000155.1:0-5900 GCA_049517595.1 Candidatus Cybelea sp.
TGCATACGGACGACGACGAAGCGGCGCGTATTTGGAGTGACGAGATCGGCCTCGATCCGGCACGCATCACGCGGTTTGACGAAGATAACTTCTGGACGATGGGTGCGACCGGTCCGTGCGGGCCCTGTACGGAAATTTTTTACGATACGGGCGCGGAGCATGCGAGCGGTGGCGACGATACGGGCCCCAATCTCGGAAACCGCTACGTCGAGATTTGGAACGTCGTTTTCCAACAATACAATCGAACGGCCGACGGTAGGGTCGAAGATTTACCGCGTAAGTCCATCGACACGGGCGCCGGCTTAGAGCGGATGCTGGCCGTGTGTAACGGTTTTGCATCGATGTATCAGACCGACCTTTTCACCGATTTAGTCGCGGCGCAGCCGCCGATCGGTCGTACGACACTCGAGCGGCGCGAGCAGCTGGCGCGACAGAACATCATAGCGGATCACCTTCGCTCGGCGACGTTCTTGATCAACGACGGCGTCTATCCGTCGAACGCGGATCGCGGTTTCGTACTGCGCTTCCTGATCCGCCGCGCGATTCGCAACGGACGGCTTCTCGGCTATCCCGATGGCTTTTTCTCCGAGCTGGTGCCCGCCGCGGTGAAATCGCTCGAACCCGGTTATCCCGAGCTTGGCGAAAGCGCCGCGCGGATAACGACGGCATTGCGCCAAGAGGAACAGACCTTCGACCGGACGCTGGAACGCGGCATGACGATGCTCGAACGAGTTATCGACGAGGCGATCGAACGGCCCGGGAGAGTCATCGGCGGAGAAGTAGCGTTCCAGCTGCACGATACGTTCGGGTTTCCTCTCGAGCTTACGCGTGAGATCGCGGGCGAGCGCGGCGCGGTAGTAGATACCGTTGCGTTCGACCGTTTGATGGAAGAGCAGCGCACCCGCGCGCGCCGCGATGCCGCCGCAAAGCGCGACGTGGTGGCGTTAACCGATCTGCCGGCGATCCGCAGCGGCTTCACCGGTTACGACGAAGGGCTCGAAGCCGACGGCGAGGTCGTCGCGTTGCTCAAAGACGGAAAGCCGGTTAGTTCGCTGTCGCCCGGCGATGAAGGCGTGCTGATTTTGGATCGCACACCGTTCTATGCCGAACGCGGCGGCCAAATCGGTGACCGCGGCCGAATCCTCCGTGAAGGCGCGCTGTTCGACGTGCGCGATACGCAGTACATGGGCGAAGCGATCGCGCATTACGGCAGCGTTGTCGAGGGAGAGTTTGCGGCCGGGGATCGAGTCCGCGCCGGCGTCTTCGCGGCGTGGCGGCGCGAGATTCGCAGGCACCACACTTCCGCGCACCTTTTGCAGCGAGCGCTCAAAGACGTCCTCGGCGACGAGGTCAATCAAGCCGGCTCGTGGGTCGGGATCGACCGCATGCGCTTCGACTTCCGCTGGCCGCAGGGTGCGCTGACGCCCGAACAGCGGCGCGCGGTCGCGCACCGCGTCAACGAAATGATCCGCGACGACTCGCACTTGGTAACGCGCGTGCTGCCACTCGACGAGGCGAGAAAGACCGGAGCGATTTGGATGGCCGGAGAAAAGTACGGCGATATGATTCGCGTCGTGCAGGCCGGGCCTTCCGTCGAGTTTTGCGGCGGCACGCATTCGCACTCGACCGGAGAGCTGGGGCTCTTCGTCATCCTCTCGGAGTCGTCGATCGGAAGCGGTATTCGCCGAATCGAGTCGTGCGTTTCAGCTGCGGCCGAGGAACACGTCAACAAGCAAGGCGATCTCATCGGCTCGCTCTCGGCCTCGATGTCGGTGGCACCCGACGAGTTGCGCGACCGCGTCGACCGCATGCAGCGCGACGTGAAAGACTTGCAAACGGCGCTCGGCCAACTTAAGGCTCGGATGGCTGCGGCCGACGCAGCCTCGTACGTCGAAAATGCGCAGCGCAAGGGTGACCGCTCGTTTGTCGGTGCGGTCGTGCGCGAGGCCAACGGCGAAGCGTTGCGCCATTTGAGCAGTGCGATACGGCACAGTTTGCCAAGCGGTGTCATCGCGCTGGCCGGCATCGACAACGGCACGGTGAGTCTGGTGGTAAGCACGAGCGACGACCTGATAAAGGCGGGCCTGCATTCCGGGAATCTCGTGAAGTTGGCCGCGCCGCTGGTAGGCGGCAAAGGTGGTGGTCAGGCAGCCATGGCGCAGGGCGGTGGAGCCAGGACCGACGCCGCGCAAGCCGCGCTCGATGCGATTCGCGATGCCGTGCTGACGTGAGCGCTTTGCGAGCGCTCTCGGCGCTCGGCTTGCTGGCGTCTCTCGGCGCGGGCAGCGGCCGCCTCGACTCGCAATACGTCTTGACGCAATATGCGTCGGCGCTCAAAGCTGCCTCCGTGCCGAAAGTTGTCGTCTTTTCCTATACCGTCTCGCAAGTCGGACCGAGCAATATCGAGCAGCACCATCGGATCTATCGCAGCGGGCTCGCCGTTCGGGACGATACGCTTTCAGTCGACGGAATAACGCTGCACCGGAAGGTCGTGCGAATTTCGCGCTACGCGGATCGTTATGCGGTTACCCGCTTCGCCCCCAGCGGCGCGTCGTACGAGCTGCTCTTTCTCGGGACCGTCAAAGACGGCGGTCATTTCGACTATGTCTACGAAGCGACGCCGTTGAATCGCTCTTCAGGCACATGGATCGACCGCTTGACGATCGATGGCGCGAACTTCCTTCCGCGCGACGTTCGCTTTCACAGCGCCGGTGCCGGCGTAGAAGGAACCGGCGAGGTTGAGTTCGGGCCGTTTGGCAAGTACTGGATGCCGGTCCTTGCGGACGCCACCGCGCGAGTTGGCGGCAAACCGGCTCGAGAGCGGATCGCCTGGAGCGACTATCGGTTTCCCCAGAGCTTACCGCCCTCAACGTTCCAGGCGCCCAAACCGCTGCCGAACGCGTCGCTTCCGACCATTTGAGCGCGCGGATTAGGCCGGCGTACGCCGCCGCCCTCGTTGCCTTCGTGGTAACGGCGCTCGTGTCACATCTTCGCGCGACCCCGTATAACAACTACGTACTGCTGGCGCAGGCGCTGCTGGGCGGACACACGTGGATCGAATGGCCTGGCGGTTATATCGATGCGCTGCAGTACAACGGCCTTTATTTTATCATCGAAGGGCCGTTGCCGGCGTTGCTGCTAATGCCGCTGGTTGCGATCTTCGGTTTGCAGGCGAACCAAACCGGGTTGACGGTCGCACTCGCCGCCGTCGCGATCGGCGCCGCGTGGGAACTCGGCGAGCGCTTTGGCTTAGCGCGCTCGAGCATCGTATGGATCTGCGCCTTCCTGTTGGCCGGAACCGACCTCTTGTGGTGCGCAATGCTGGGCGACGTCTGGTTCACCGCGCACGTCTCTGCCGTCTGCTTTACGTTACTGGCACTCGTGGAGCTTGCCGGCAAACGCCGCGGTTGGCTCGTGGCCCTCTTCGCCGCGTGCGCCTTCGAATCGCGCTTCTCGATGGTCGTAGCGCTCCCCGTCTATCTGTATCTCCTACTCGCACCAGCGCACGAACCAGACGCTGCTGCTTGTCAGCCTTTCGACTCCGCTCAGGATAAACTCCGTCGAAGGACGAGGGCGATATCTTTCATCGCCGCGCTCATTCCGGTCGGCATTCTGTGGATTCTCTATAACGAAGTGCGCTGGGGAACGTGGAGCGACATCGGTTACGCGGCTTGGTACCATCAAGACCAAGTCGGAATGTCGACGGGCTCGCCGTTTCGACTTGAGTATCTACCTTACCAGCTCTGGTCGTTTTTCGTGCAACTGCCGACGTTTTTGCCGGGCTTTCCGTGGCTGCGCCCCGAGTTCTCGGGCGTCGCGTTGACGTGGACGTCGCCCGCATTGCTGCTCGCGTTCTTCGCGCGAAAACCCGTTCGCTGGGTGCTCGCGCTTTGGGCCGCCACGATCCTGGTTGCAGGCCCGAACCTCCTGTACTACGTCAACGGCTTTGCGCAGTTCGGCATGCGCCATGCGCTCGACTTCGAGCCGTTTCTCGTCGCGCTCACGATGCTTGCGGTGCGCGAACGCGTGCCGATATGGGGAAAAGCGCTCATCATCTATTCGATCGTCGTCGGCTTCTGGGGCTGCTGGTACTGGCAGACGTTCGTGCGGACGTAGAATCGGCGCCTCTGCCTCAAAGCGTAAGCGCGTCGTAAGCGGCGCGAAGCTCCGAGGCTTGCGCCACCGGCGCCCCACAAACCGCTCCAACGCACGTGTAGGCTGCGCGCTCCGGCGGCATCCCGAGCCGCGATGCCGCTTGTGCCGTGAGAGTCCGGATTGAAACGGACGGTGACGGCAGGCGCAGCGCCGCTTCGCGAAAATCGTCGGTTCGCGCGGGATCACCGACGACGCGAACCACAACTTCGGGAGAGAGATACCGGCGTAGAGCGCGCGCAAAGGTCGCTGCAAACGACCCCGCATTTGTCACGGTACCTGCATAGATCGCCAGCGTTTGCGCCACGCGGTCGCGGTGCTCGGACGCTCCGGTGAGCGCATCCAATCGCAAGAGCGCGTCGGAGACCAGGCCGTTCTCAACGATTGGACGATCGGAATGTGCGAGGTTGCCGAAGGATTCGCTGCCGGCAAGCCGGTCGTAGAAACCACCACCGGGCGCTTCGAAAGACTCGATCGTCGTTTGTGCGAGCGCTCGCGCGCGGCCCAAGAAGCGCTCCTCGCCGCTTACTTCGTGCGCGTCGAGCAGTGCGCGAAGGTAGGCGACGTGATCGGTGAGCAACCCGCGCACCTCGGGCTCGCCGCCGGGCACCAGAACGTGATAGAGCAAGCCATCCGCATCTACAAGACGCTCCGCCACGTTGTCGAGGGTCGTGACCGCTTGTGCGAGGAGCGCATCGTCGTCGAGTGCGCGCGCAACGTGAAAGAACGTCCCGGCGAGCCCGCAGGTCCAGTTGGTGTACGACGTACGATCGACGAATGGAGCAATCAGGTGATGCCGTTTTTCGAGCGGTAGCGCGAAGTACGCCTCGTCGGCATCCTGGCTGCCGCCGAAGAATCCGGTCTGCGGATCGAGCAGAACGTTTCGAACGTAGTTCGCCGCCGATACCAGCGTCGTGTGAACGTCGTCGGTGGGCGCAAAAGTCGAGAGTGTGGCAAGGACGCGCAGCAGCCCCGCGTGGTCTTCGGCCATCTTCTCAAAGTGCGGGACGCTCCAGTCGCGCGTGGTCGAGTAGCGAAAGAAACCACCCTCGACGTGATCGTACATGCCGCCCCGCGACATCCCGCGCATCGTCTGCGCCACCATCGCGTAGTAGCGCTGATTACGGGAAACGCGCCACTCCGCGAGCAAGAACTCGAGCACTTCGGGCTGCGGAAACTTCGGCTCGTCGCCGAAGCCGCCGTATTCCTCGTCGTAGTTGCTTTCGAGATTTGCGAGGAGTCGCGCGATCGGTGCGTCGCTGAGGTCGCCGGCCCCAGCGGACTCGCGCAGCGCGTCATGCGAGCGCGACATTGCGGGCAGCTCGGCGATCTCGTCCTTTCGCTCGGCGTAGAAGCGTGCAATCTCCGCGAGCGCACGATGCATCTGCGCCGGCGGCAGATAGGTCGCGCCGGTCAGTGTCCGTCCGTCGGGGGTTAGAAATGCCGTCGTCGGCCAGCCGCCCATGTTATAGCGTGCGTTGATGTCGGGGCGCCGGTCGTTGTCGACGCGAACCGGAACGAAACGGCGGTTGATCGCTTCAATGACACTCGGATCGGAGTAGGTCGTCTCGTCCATCACGTGACACCAGTGGCACCACACGGCCGAGATCGAGAGCAGGATCGGCCGGTCTTCCGCGGCGGCGAGGGCGAACGTCTGCGCATCCCACGGCAGCCAAGCGATTTCGTGGGCGCGGTTGGGTCTGGGCGAGAAACGAAAGTCACTCATCGAAGTCGGATGCTCCGCGCAC
>JBEKRW010000156.1:0-5899 GCA_049517595.1 Candidatus Cybelea sp.
GGGTCCTACGAGACTCGGGCGGCTTGTCCAACAACTTCGGTGAGATCGCCGGGCTTTTTCGCAAGCAAACTGGCGCGCTCATCATCGAGGACATCGACCCGGAACGCCTAGTCGACCGCTGCGCGCAATGTTACTCAACGGACGACCGTCCCAGCTCTTTCGCCTTCGAAGGTATCGCCCATGACTGAGTTGACCTTCGTCGGAGCGGCGGGTACCGTAACCGGAAGCAAACATCTGGTCACCATCGACGGCCATCATTTCTTCGTCGATTGCGGGCTCTTTCAGGGACCGCGCGAGGTCGAGGCCCTTAATCTCGCGCCACTGCCGGTTCCCGCAGCGCAGATGGAAGCCGTCGTCATTACCCACGGCCATCTCGATCACGTCGGGTACCTTCCGCGGCTCGTTCGCGACGGATATCGCGGCCCGATCTACTGCACGCCGGCGACGGCCGACGTCATGCAGATCGTGCTGGAAGACGCGGCGCATATTCAAAGCCACATGCACGACCGCGGATTTCATCACGAGCGCTCGCACAGCATGGCGCCTTTCTTTACCGCCGAAGACGTTGGCGCTACCCTCCGCCAAGTAACAACCGTTCCGCTCGAGACCGACTTCACCGTTTGCGGAGCGACCGTCCGCTATCACTACGCCGGTCACATCGTCGGCGCGGCCTACGTCGACATGCGAGCCGGAGGCCGCCGTACGATTTTCTCGGGAGACCTGGGCCGGTACAACTCGGCGTTGCTCTTCGACCCAACGCCGCTCGAATCGGCCGATACCGTCGTCTGCGAAGCGACATACGGCGATCGCGAGCATCCTCCCGATTCTCTTGACGAACTTCGGGCGACGCTGCTCGCGGGAATCGAACGCGGCGGCCCGATCGTAATGCCGACGTTTGCCGTCGAACGCTCGCAGGATATGCTGTACGCGATCGGGCGCCTTCAAAAAATGGACGCGGCGATCGCGCGGCTTCCGGTGCATCTCGACAGCCCGATGGCCATCAAAGTCGACGCCGTCTTTGCCAATCATCACGACGCGTACCGCAAACTGCCCGAGACCCCCGGGGCGCCGTTCGGCTGCAACAACCTCACGCTGCACGTTACTAGCGACGAGTCGAAGCAGCTCAACCACCTCACCGCGCCGGCGATCGTCATCGCCTCGAGTGGGATGGCAACCGGCGGTCGCATCCTCTACCACCTCTATCGGAATCTAGCCAACCCAAACGCGACGATCGTCTTTCCGGGTTATCAAGGGCAGGGAACGTTGGGGCGCGTCATCATCAACGGCGCGAGTCAGGTCCGCCTCTTCGGCGACCAGCTGACCGTTCGGGCCGCCATCGCCCATCTATCAGGGTTCAGCGCGCACGCCGGTCAAGACGAGCTGCTTCGCTGGCTGCAGACCCTGGGCTCGACGACGGCGCAAGTCTATCTCGTGCACGCGGATCCACCCAGCGCCCAAACCTTCGCGGCGATCCTCAAGCAACGTGGATTCGCGGCAACGGTAGCGCAGCGAGGCGTGACCGTTACGCTTTAGCAGGTTTCCTAAAGCATTACGATCGTGTGGTTTCCGCGATTTGGAATGCGTTCGACGCGCACGTCGGTCGCGAGTTGCTGCACGATAAAAAGGCCGCGCCCCAGCTCGCTGAGCACGTCATCGGGAAGATGGCGCGCGGTCAGTGGAAACTCCGGGCCGGAATCGATGACATGGAGAATCCCAGTGCCGGAATCGAAGTCAAACGAGATCTCGACGGGGCCCGGAGCGTGGCGAACGACGTTGCCGAGCAACTCGCCAAAGACCAGCTCGGCCTTATAGACGAGTTCGTCGCCGGTTCCGATGCTGCGGAGGAATTCGACGAACTGCGTACGCGCGTCGACTGCCGTGCGCGCATCTTCCGATGCAAACATCCAGGCGCGCGTCATTCGCTATCCGGCGGGATGAAGGACGGGCGCTCGGCGCGGAAGTGCGAGTCGGAATACTGCGACGCGATGGCGGCAAACGGGCGCGGCGCTTGCGTGAAATCGAAGCTGTCGAGGATGCTGGCGGCACGCGTGTCGGTGAAGCCCGCCGACCGCGGTCCGATCGGCGGCAGGCCGAAAACCTGTTCGACGAACTTCAAGATGCTGCCGTACTCGTACTGAGTATGTGAGACGTAGCCCGCCTTCGTGCCGCTCGCTATCCGCGCGTACGGGGAAATGATGATACACCCTACGCGAATGCCCAAGCCCCGAAAATCAAGTTGCGGTGGCGGCACGTTGTCGTACCAACCGCCCCAATCGTCCCAAAGCACGACGATCGCCGTCGAGTCCCAATACGAGCTTTTCCCGATCGCGTTGACGATTGAAGCGACCCACGAGGGGCCGTCATTATAGCCGCTCCCGGTGTGATCCGAGTCTTTCCAGTCGGGCGTTATCCACGACACGCCGGCGAGGGAGCCGGCGGGAACGTCATCGAGAATTCGCGTCTGCGGTGAGATTACGTTCTTCCAATCGGGTCCGTATCGAACCGCGCGAATCGCACTGAACTCCGACCACACCTTGCCGCCGATCTGCTTCAACGGCGACGCGTAATACTTCCAGGAGACACCGGCAGCATCGAGCACGTCGGCGAGCGTCGCGAAGTGGGTGAAACAGGGGAATGGGCCGTTAAACCGCTCGACTCGGTGCACGTTGAGGGTAAACGATCGCGTGCCCGGGGGCGCATCGCATCCCCAGGTAATGTGGTTGGGGGCATCGACTTCGGCAAGCGGGGCTGGCTTTATGTCAGTATTCCCGGCGATCAGACTCAAGTGCGCCGTAAAGCTTGGGCCGAACTCGGTTGGAAACATGTGATCCGCGAGCACGTACTGCTCCGCCATCGCCCAATACGGCGCCGATTCCGCGCGCGGCACGTAAGCATACGCGTAATCGCGCGGGCCGCCATAGAAATGCTCGTGGGCAAATCCGTTCATTTTTCCGTCATTCCAGCCGCTGATCGAATCGCGCCAGTTGTTTTCGATATTGCCTGGGTCTTCGAGAGGCGTGGAATGAAGGGCGATCTTCTTTTCGCCGTCGTAGCCGAATCGCGGCGCCTCCGCGCCGGGGAAACCACTGAACAGATTGTCAAAGCTGCGATTCTCTTGGATGATGATGACAACGTGTTTAATGTACTTGCCAACCGGCATCGGAGCGGGCGGTGCGCCGGACAGCGCGCTGCTCGTGCATCCGGGGCATAAAACCATCGATGCGAGCACCGACATTGCCACGGCGAGTCGCCGAAAGCTCATCGGCGAAAATCGTTCACCGCCCCTGCGTCGCCATCCTGGCACGGTTGCCTTTATTTCCGGCGCCAAAGAATGGAATCGCGCACAGCTGCAAGAGCGTCGAAATCAGCACGAGCGCCAAGATGGATCGGTCGAGGAGCACGCCGCTGACGACGCTTCCCGCAAACCACGCGATGCCGAAGGCGAGATCGTAGAGCCCGAAGGCCGTCGCTTTTTTGCGCGCGATCGTCGTCGAAACGAGCGCGAGCAGGAGCGCATCTTGAACCGCGATTCCCACGCCCCACAGCGCCGCGCCAACCGCTGCGAGCGCCCCGTGCCCGAGAAACGCGAGCGGCGTCGCCAGCGCCGTGACCGCCAACGCAATCCCGATCACCGGCTGGCCAATACGATCGAAGAGGCGCCCAAGCATCGGCGCGGCTAGCGCTCCAACCGCCATCGCGGCGGCAAACGAAACCGATATTGCGGGCACGCTCATCACCCCGTCGCGTTGGAAGTGAAATGCGATCAAAGCAAAATCCACGTAACCGGCCGCGAAGAGTGCTCCACCGATCGCGTAGCGCCGCAGCGCCGGCCAATCGCGCACGATGACGGCTTCGTCCTCCACGGCGCGCGGCACGAGGCTCCGCCCTGCCACCGCGGCAACTCCGAGAAACGCCAAGGTTACCAATGCCGGCACGATGAGAATGCCAAATCCCGTCGAGTAGCCACCGCGAAATACGGCGAAGGCGACGATGAGCGGGCCGGCGGTCGCGCCGATTTGATCGAGAGCCTCGTTGATGCCGAAAGCGCGGCCGCCTCCAATGTGACGCCCCGCTTCCGAGAGCGCGGCCGCGATGACCGGTTTTCGAATGCCGCGCCCGACCCGTTCGCCGATCAGAAGGCCCGCTGCGGCAGGCCAGCTTCCGGCCAGAGCGAGTGCGGGAACGCACAGCATGTTGATGGCATAGCCGGCCCACGCGTTGATCCAATACCGTCCGGTGCGATCGGCGATCGCTCCGCTCACGGAGCGAATGAGGTAGCCCGCCAACTCGCCACCACCGGCAATGACTCCGACCGCCGCACCACTCGCGCCGAGGTGACCGAGAAAGGCGCCCGCGACACCGCGCGCGCCTTCGTAGGTCATATCGGCGAAGAGATTGACTACGCCCATGACGATGACAAAGCGCAGGGCGATCTTCGACGTCGAGCCGCGTTCCATCCGTGCGCGATTCGTTCGTTCACGCCAAAGGCCTTACCCTTGCAAAATTCGAATACGGCTCCGCCAAGATGCAACGCCTCGACGGATGCTTCGTTTACTCCGCCAGCGATCTCAACGACTACCTCGAGTGCAAACGGCTCACCGAACTCGAGGCCCTGGTAGCGCGAAAGAAAGCCCTTCGGCCCGACCCGCACGACGAACGCGCCGAGCTGATCCGCCGCAAGGGCGAAGAGCACGAGCAACAGTACCTCAACGGCTTGATCGAGCGCTACCCTGATGAAGTCGTCCAGTTCGATCGCGCGCAGCCGGGTGTCGAGCAGTATCGTCTGGCCGAGCGGGCGACGCTCGAAGCGATGCAGCGCGGAGCGCGCGTCATCTACCAAGCGACCTTTTTCGACGGCCGGTTCATCGGGCACGCCGATTTCCTGAGGCGCGTCGAGAAGCCGTCGGGCCTGGGCAGCTACGGCTACGAAGTCGTAGATACGAAGCTCGCCCTGGCACCCAAAGCCTACTACTTAGTGCAGCTCTGCAACTACAGCGAACATTTAAAGCGCCTGCAAGGCTGTCTACCGGAGTTTGGGCACGTCGTGTTCGGTAACGGCGAAGAGCAGCGCTTCCGGATGAACGATTACATGGCGTACTACCGTCATCTAAAACAAACGTTCTTGGAGTACGTGAGCGATCCCGAGTTCGACCAAACCGATAAGGCTGCGACCTACCCGTTTCGATGCGGCCACTGCGAAATCTGCCCGTGGGACGACGCGTGTGCGAGGCAACGCGCCGACGACGATCACTTGAGCCTGGTCGCGTGGATGCGGCGGGACCAGATCGCCAGGTTCGAAGCCGCCGGCATCGAGCGCGTCACTCACCTCGCGGCTGCCGTAGACAGACAGCGGCCCAACGCAATGAACCCCGAGACGTTTACCAAGCTTCGGCGTCAAGCGTCGCTGCAAGTCCAAGGACGTGCGAGCGCCGAGCCGATCTATGAACTGCTCGCGCACGAACCGCCACTAGGCTTCGCATTGCTTCCGAAACCTTCGCCCGGTGACGTCTTCTTCGATATGGAGGGCGACCCGCTCTACGAGCCCGGCCGCAGCCTCGAGTATCTCTTCGGCTGCTGGATGCCTGGCGACAATCCGTCGTTTCGACCGTTTTGGGGACTCGATCGCACCAGGGAGAAACGCGCGTTCGAGGAGTTCGTCGATTTCATAATCGAGCGGCGCGAGCGTTATCCCGCGCTGCACGTCTACCATTACGCAGACTATGAGAAGACTGCGTTACGCCGGCTTGCGCAAGCTCATTGCACGCGCGAAGCGGAAATCGACGTGCTGCTGCGGGGAGAAGTGCTGGTCGATCTCTTCGCGGTCGTTCGCCAGGCGCTCGCGATCTCGGAAGACGGCTACGGGCTCAAGAAGGTAGAGCGCCTCTATAAGCTCGAGCGC
>JBEKRW010000157.1:0-5898 GCA_049517595.1 Candidatus Cybelea sp.
GGCCACATGTGGTTTACCAGCGCGATGGCCCCCGCCGCGATCGGGCGCGTCGCCACGCGATAAGCGTCAAGAGATATGGAGCCCGCTTGGAGTGGGCAGACGGTCAAATGGAGATGCCCAAGTAGCGCCGTCGTCATACGAAACATAAAGGTGTCCCGACCGGTCGATCACGGCGACCGTTGAATCTCGCGTCGCGATGCAATCGGTATCGGCGCTGCCTTGGGTCCACTCCGGCATGCCGCCGCCCAAAGGCCGCAGCGGGCCATTGCCGTCGATCGGGCGTCGATAGACCGCACCCTGCGGCGCGAACGGGTCGGTGGATGCCGACACGAAAATGTCGTTTCTACCGAAGGCAACCGCCGAGCAATGAGGGGCGTGCAGCCCTCGCGCTTCGATAGTCCAGGTCGCGCCGCCATCCCGGCTGATGCAAAGTCCCTTCGCCGCAGCCGCGATCACAAGATCGGGCCGGCTCGGATGCGCGCAGACCTGATGAACGTCGCTATCGATATCGATGGTCGGGCGCCAGGTTACGCCGGCGTCGGTCGATCGCGGGATTCCGCCAACATGTATGTTGGCCAATAGCACGCTGCCATCGCATGTTGCGGCCATCGAACGAACGCCAAGGGGCGGCCCCATCAGCTTTCCATCGACGATCGCCGTTCCCGCGTACCATTTGTCGCGGCCTTCTACGGCATCAAAGCCCGGTAGGAACTGCTGCGTACCGCCGGCAGCGACGCGCAAGATGCGTGCGTCGTCGGTCCCGACAAAAACAGCGTCCGCGATTGGTACGCAGCATGAAAGGTCGAAATCACTGTCGGCCACCTCATTCCATTGGCCATCAGAGGATCGCCGGAAGAGTGAATGGCCGCCGACGATTGCCAGCACCGCACCCTGAACATCGGCTACCAGACTTCGAACCGCGCGATCGGCAAGTTCCTGGCGGACCGTTCTTTCAGTAACGCTGAATAGTCCGTCATCCCACGTTGCGACCAGAATCGAAGGCGTTCGCATCAAAACATGTCCGCAGCGCGTGTTCCGGCGTCGGCCGAAAGCTCGTCTGCGGCCGCTTCCAGCTCGGCGGCAAGACGGCGCAGATCGCTCTCGATGTTGGTAGCGTTGGCTGAAAAGATCTCGCGCCACATCGCGGGATTCATGCCGGCGATTCGCAGCAGTTCGCGGGCAACCGGCCCGCAGAGCCGTTCCGCGTTGCCTTCCTTCTCCCGCAATAGCCGCGCGTAGCGATAGGCAAAGACCTGCGGAACGTGCGAGGTGATCGCCACGATGCGGTCGTGCTCTTCCGCCCCGATCGCAAGCGGCACGCCGCCGAGCGAAACGATGAAATCGCAGGCGCGCGTGTCGAGCTGAGCGTCGCCGGCCGGCACGTAGGCCCAAGGGCGCCCCTCGAAGAGATCGGCGCGCGCGCTGCCAACGCCGCTGCGCTCGCTTCCGGCCATCGGGTGGGTCGCGACGAAGTTCTGCACGCCTCGCGCAGCGGCAAGTACGGGAGCCTTCACGGAGGCCACGTCGAGAACGAGCGCGCAAACCGGGCCGCCCTTCTCCAGCAAACGTTGGATTTCACCCAGCGTTGCGCCGAGATGCGCGGCGATCACTAGCACGCCGGCTCGGTCCAATAGCTCGTCGTGCGTCACGATGGCATCGATGGCCCCGGCCGCGCGCGCTTCCTCCAATGCCGCCCGATCGGAGTCGTAGCCCAGGACCTCGAGGCCGTTGCGGCGGGCCCGCAGACCGATCGAGCCCCCGATCAACCCGACTCCGAAGATTCCCAGAATCTTCGGAGTCAAGGCTTGGTGCGGACTAAGTCTGGGCGCAGCACCGCGGCGCCGTCGAGGTAGACGTGCTCAACTTGGGTTGCCGTTCGGGTGGTGTTGACGTGCATCAGCACGCGGATGCACTTACCGAGGGCGCCAGGAACGGAGATTTCCACGGCGTGAAGCATCGGCACGGTCACCCAACCCATGTCGCGCGCGGCCAGCGCCGGAAAAGAAGCGTGTAGATCGGGCGTCAGGGTGAAGAGCACCGAGGCGATGTCGTCGAGTTCTATCTCGTTGCGGGCGACGATCTCCCGAAGAAGGCGCTCCGTAGCATGGGTTATTGCGACGTTATCATCGGCTTCAACCGTGATCGCCCCACGGATTCCTCGGAAAACGCGAACCCCCGCCGAATCGACGGGGGCTTGCGTAACACGTTCCCTCACCAACCTCGACTAGGGTGATAGTAGAACGAGAGATAGCACCTCCACATGATGTTCAATCATGCAATCATAACCTCTCTTAATTGTCAAGGTCCGTGCGGGTTCTCGTTGAAGGCGAGTAAGCATGCTGCGCGAGCGATTAATCGCGGCACTTGGATCGGATGCCGTCAAGACCGAACCCGAGGACCTCGCGGTATATTCGTTTGACGCCTACACCGGCGGGGGGAACCCCGCAGCGGTCGTCTTGCCAAAATCTACGCAAGAGGTCAGCGCGATTGTCAAGATCGCGCGCGGCTGCGGCGAACCCATCGTCGCGCGGGGCGCGGGCACCGGGCTCTGCGGTGGCGCCGTCCCCATGGCTGGAGGCGTCATCGTTTCGCTGATGCGGATGAATCGGATTCTGGAGCTGGATCTGCGCAACAGGCGGGTTCGAGTTCAGCCCGGTCTGATGAACCTGGACCTGTCCCGGCAGGTCGCATCCGAAGGTCTTTTCTATGCGCCGGATCCCTCGTCGCAGCAGATTTCGACGATCGGCGGCAACATCGCAACCAATGCGGGCGGCCCGCACTGCCTTTCCTACGGTACGACGGTCAATCACGTGCTTGGGCTCGAAGTTGTAGACGACGCAGGCGAGGTCTTCGCAACCAGCATCGATGACGCCGGCTACGACCTGACGGCGGCACTCGTGGGTAGCGAAGGAACGCTGGGCCTCGTCACGGCCGCTTGGCTTCAGTTGCTCGCGCTACCTGAGGCCGTGCGCGTTTGGGTTGCGGCGTTCGACGGGATGGATGCGGCCTCGGAGGCCGTGTCGGCAATTATCGCCGCCGGCATCGTGCCGACTGCGCTCGAGATGATGGACGCGGTCATCGTCGGAGCTGTCGAGGCCGCCTTTCACGCCGGATATCCGACCGATGCGGCCGCATTGCTCCTGGTCGAAAGCGCGGGCTTTGAAGAAGACGTCGCTGCGAGCGAAGCGGCAATCTATGCAATCGTCAAACAGCACGGCGCGAACTATTGGAAAAGCGCCCGCACGGTCGCCGAGCGCAATGCGCTTTGGGCGGGGCGCAAGGGTGCCGCCGGCGCGACCGGACGGATCGCCCCGAACTACTACACCCAAGACGTCTGCGTGCCGCGAACCAAGCTCCCGCAAGCGCTTCGCGCGGTCGAAGCGGCGGCCCGCACGAACCAGATTACCGTGGGTAACGTCTTTCACGCCGGCGATGGAAACCTGCACCCGCTTTTGATGTACGACAAGAGCGACGCGCGCCAAGTCGCCGCCGTCGTCGAAACGGGTAACGTCATCCTGCAGTCGGCAATCGACCTGGGCGGTACGATCAGCGGAGAACACGGCATCGGCTGGGAGAAACGTGACGCCATGACGCGTATCTATTCAACCGCCGACCTGGCGGCAATGGGGCGCGTTCGCGAAGTCTTCGATCCCACGCGGATGCTCAATCCGGAAAAGATATTCCCCAGCGGAGCGCGCTGCCCCGAGGTCGCACCACCGTGAAAGCGACGGTCGACTCGGTCGCACCGAAGACGGCGGCGGAAACCGGAGAGGTGCTTGCCCGCTGCGACCGCGCCGGCGATAAAGTTTCGATCGCGGGCGGCGCAACGCTGTGCGGCATGGGCTTTCCGCCGGAGCGCTGCGACCTTACGCTTTCGACGAAGCGGCTTTCCGGCGTCGTTGCAAACGAGCCGGCCGATCTTACCGTCGCCGTTCGCGCGGGTACGCCGATTCAAACTCTCGCGGTACTGTTGAGCTCGCAGGGACAGTTCGTTCCGTTTGACGCGCCGCGACCGCAGTACGCGACGGTAGGCGGCACGCTGGCTGCAGGATGGCTCGGACCGCGGCGCCATCTTTACGGCCGTCTGCGCGACTACCTTATCGGATCGACGATCGTCCTCGCCGACGGAACGATCGCGCGTGCCGGCGGCATGGTCGTGAAGAACGTTTCGGGCTACGACATGAGCCGCCTATATGTCGGCTCGTTCGGAACGCTCGGCATCATCGTGCAAGCGAACTTTAAAACGGTACCCTTGCCGAAACACGCGCGGCTCTTTCTCGCGGGTCTTCCGGAGCGGACGCGCGCTAGAGCCTGCGCGCAACTCCAATCGCTGCCGATGCGCCCCGCCGCAGCTTTTTGGATCGACGGATTTCACAACGCGGTCGACGGCGACGACGGGCCGGAGGGACGCGTCGCCGTGTTGCTCGAGGGCAGCGGAGCGTCGCTCGAACGCGCGACGCGCGAACTGCGTTCGGCGCTCGGCCGCGCCGGCGTGCCGGAGACGCGTATCCTGGACGCCGGCGCGTGCGAATCGTTTCAACGCGTCGTCGATGCGTACGTCGCGCGCTTGGGCGAACGTTCGGTAACCTATCGCATCGCCTCCTTGCCGCAAGCCTCCGAGCCAAACGCGCTGCGCGCCGCCGAACTTGTGCGCCGATTCGAGATGCGCGCCGAAACGATCGTCGACGTCCTCAACGGCGATATCATCGTGCGCGTGAGCGATCTCGATACTCGGGCGTTGGGAGCAAAGATCGAAGCGTTCGACGATGCTCTCCACGAGATCGAGCCGCGCGCGCAAGTGATTGCGAGCGATCATCCCAACCGCATCTACCTACGAGTGTGGGGCGAATCGCCGCCGGCTATCGCGCAAATGCAGGCACTTAAGGCGCGGTTTGACCCGAATCGTACGCTCAATCCCGGGCGCTTCGTCGGCGGAATTTAAAAAGGGGCCGGTTGCGCCCAGCCCCCTCGCGGATCGTTGCTTTTTAGTCGCCGACGGGGGTCGTAGGCGGCCGGATCGGATCGGGAACTCGCCCTTGAGTCGGATTGCTGGGAGGACGAATGGGGGGATCGATCGGGATCACGCCGCCGCTGACGCTATCGATTTGTTCGTCGCTGTTCTTTTCTTGGTCGCTCATGAGGGGCTCCTACTATGGAACCGCGGGCAAAGGCCCGCGTTCGCGAGCGTTCTCGATTTTGAACTCGAGCGCCTCCAGGTATTTCTCGGCGTCCATTGCCGCTCGGCAACCGGCGCCCGCAGCCGTTATCGCCTGACGGTAGCGATGATCGTTGACGTCGCCCGCTACGAAAACGCCTTCGACGTTCGTTAGCGAACCGTCGGGCGAAGCGATGTAGCCGCGTTCGTCGAGATCGAGCTGACCCGCAAAGACCTCCGTGTTGGGCGTGTGACCGATTGCGACGAAGAGCGCGTCGGCTTGTATCTCGTGGGTGTTGCCGTCGACCACGTTACGAAGTCGAAGCCCGGTTACGCGTTCTTCGCCGAGGACTTCCTCGACGACCGTGTTCCAAATGAAATCGATCTTCTCGTGGGATCGCGCGCGGTTGGACATGATCTTGCTGGCGCGCAGCCGGTCGCGGCGATGAATCAACGTGACGCGCCGGCCGAAACGGGTGAGAAAGAGCGCTTCTTCGAGGGCCGAATCCCCGCCGCCCACGACGACGATGCGCTTCTCGCGAAAGAACGCGCCATCGCAGGTCGCGCAACTCGAAACACCGCGGCCGCGCAAACGCTCCTCGCCCGGAATGTCGAGCCAAACTGCGCTCGCGCCCGTGGCGACGACGACGCTCTCCGCTTCAAACTGGGCGTCGTACGTGCGCACCACGAGTGGGCGCTTCGCAAAGTCAACCGCGGTAACGTCGACGTTTTCGATCCGGGCG
>JBEKRW010000158.1:0-5855 GCA_049517595.1 Candidatus Cybelea sp.
CGGATTAGCCACGCTGCAGTTCGTCCTCGAGCAGGGCGAGCGCGACGAGTGGTTCTCGTCGCCCGCAATCTCGGTTTGCGCGGCGGTTTCGGCCATTTCGCTGATCGTATTCGTCGTGAAGTCGCTCCACGATCGCTACCCGATAGTCGACCTAAAGGTCTTTGCATTCCGATCGTTCTCGGTCGGATCGTTCTTGGGAATCATCATGGGCTTCGGACTCTACGGTACCGCTCTGATCTTGCCGCTCTTCTTTCAGTCGCTGCTGGGCTTCACGGCGCTCGACACCGGCCTGGCGCTAATGCCCGGCGCCTTTGCGACGGCCGTTTCGATGCTCATCATCGGGCGAATCCTCAACCGGATCGATGGACGCTGGTCGATCGTCTTTGGTACGCTGCTCTTTGCGTGGTCGACCTGGCTGCTGGGCGGTTTAACCATACAAGCCGGCTACTGGGACGTCTTTTGGCCGCGCCTCATTCAGGGTTTCGCGCTCGGCTTCATGTTCGTTCCGCTGACGACGATCTCGCTGCTCGACGTTCCCATCGGGGAACTCGCCGGCGCCACCGGCGTCTTCACGCTGCTCCGCCAACTCGGCGGGAGCCTAGGCATCGCGATTCTCACGACGATGCTAACGCATCAAACGGCGGTGGCTTGGAACGTTTTGGCGTCGGGCGTCACCCAAACCCACGGCTATTCCGTCGGTCAGCTCACGCAAATGGTAAGCCAGCAATCGGCGATGATTGCCTACGACTACCTCTTCCGCGTGACGGCGATCGTCTTCGTGCTATCGACGCCACTCGTCTTTCTCATAAAGGCACCGAGAGGCTCGCGATCGCCGGCGCTTGCGGTCAGCGCTGAGTGATCCTGCGGTGCTCCGTCACTGCGAGATCACCATCTGGGAGCTGCTCGACATGTTGAACGCGGCGCTAGGTAGGATTCCCGTCATGAATGCAAACGGGTACGTTACGGTAACGAGGACGGGGCAACCAGCCGACTGACAACCAGCCTGAGGCAAAACCAAGGTCGCCGTGATTTTGCTTGCGTTCGTCATCCCGAGCGAGAGGCTCTGCACGTACGCTTGCACGTTGGCGGACGTCGCGTTGCAGTGGTCCAATACGGTGCACCCCGAGCCGCGAACGATTGCCCAGCGCGCGCCCGAACGCGCCAACTGCGCGACGAACGAATACGTGTACATCGCTCGACCAAAATCGATGATTCCAAACATCAGGGCTAAGAGGGCCGTGGCCACAATGGCCATCTCCGGCAGCCCGCTGCCGCGCTGTCCGTGCCGCCTCATTGGTTCTCGACCCGCATCAAGGCGGACCCCGTGACCGGCACCGACGCCGGCAGTCCCGGATACTTGATCAACGGCGAGAAAGTACCCGACGCGTTGACTTGGACGTACGCTACGGCGCCTGCGGTAGTACACGAACCCGTCACACCGCTTACGCTGCAGTAGGCGTTCGGAGTCACCGTTAGGCCGGAAAGAGTGGGTGCATCCGCGGCGCCCGCGGCTCTCATGCCGGCGTAGTCCTTAGCCTTCTCCAAGTTTTGAGCCCCGTATTGAACCGCGGCCCGCGCCGCATTTGCGGCGAGAACCGCGTCGTACGTATATCGGCCGAAGTCGATCAAGCCGATAAGCAGCAACGCGAGGAAGGGGAGGACGATTGCGAACTCCACGAGGCTCGTTCCGGACTCGCAGCGTACGAGCGTGCGAGTCCGGTCCTTCAGTTCGTGCGGTATTGTCATTGCGTGAGAACCACGTTCTGCATCAGCGTGCTGCCGGATGGCGGCGTCCCAAACGTGTAGCCCGAGCTGCTGTTCAGATTAGCGGAGCCTAGGACCAGGATCGTGTAGTCGCCCTGAGCGCCGTTGAAGTTGACGCCGGTCGCGCCCGGCGCATAAACTAGCCCGTTGAAGTGTACCGATGAGCCGCTCAAGTTCGGCGCCGACGTGTTGCTAGGGACTTGATAGTAGAGCACCCCGGCGTAGGTGCCCGTTGTCGGCGGCGAGATCGTCGCACTCGTCGAGGCGCTGAAATCTGGCGCCGTCCCACTGGCGGTCACGTAAAACGTTACCCCCGTCCCGACAAAACGCGAGTTAGCGAAGTTGCTCGTACCATTGATCACGTAGGTGCCGGGCAGCATCGTTACCGTTCCGCAACCACCCACGGTCAAGTTGTTATAGCAGCCGGGGCTGATCGTCGGGTTCATGTTAGCGGTGAGCGTTTGACAATTGCTGGTCGAAGGCGGGTTGCTTGCCAAAGAGGCGCAGCCGGGAATCTCGGGGCACGGATTCGGCGCCTGCAGCATCGGAGCCGGCGTAGCTCCCGTAAAGGTCGTACCGTTTATCGTCGGAGGAGTTGAGCCCCCATAGCCGATCGATTGGGCGTTTATGGTCTGCGATCCCGAGAACGTTGCGGTGTTATTGATCAAGATACCGCAACCTGGCGCGCTGACGTTCCCTCCGGAGAAAGTGGATACGGCCGTCGTGCTCAGCAAGTAGATGCAGGCGGGGTTGGTGCTGACGAGCTGGGCCGTGGCCGTGGTCGTCTCCGCCATATTCGGAACGCCGAAGAGGTGGGAAAAGAACGCGGGCTTGGTTCCGTTAACCGTAACGGTGACGGCACAGTTATTGCCGGCGTACGCTCCGGTTGTTGGCGGATTCTTCACGATGACCGCGCTGCTGGCGTAGCCGCCGCTGCTGGCCGCATCGGCTTGAGCCGCTGCCTGGGCGGCTGTCGGGTTGGGGCAACCGGCAGCATCGAGTGCCTGAGCACCACCGATCGCGGCGCTATCAGCGGTATTCTGCTGCTGGCGCTGCTGATATTGCCAGAACCCGACGTCTACGGACAGACCACCGAATCCGAGCAGCACCGTCAAAGAAATAGCCACGAGCGGTAAAACCGCTCCGCGCTGGGCAAGGCCTCGTTGCATATTACGTTCTCCTATAGGTCGAGGCGGGAAAGGACAGAGAAACGCCCGGGGCGTCTTACCCCCGTGCTCGCACGATTATGCCACGTCCGCGGTTAGGCGTCAACAAGAATTAACGATTATGAGCAGGGGTCGCTGCCTGAGGGGTAAATAGCCGGGGGTCGAGCGGCTGCCTTTTGGGAGGCAGCGGCTTGCGTTGCGCCCGGTTCTTGCCGGCCTAGGGGGAACTGGGAGGCAGCGGGTTACGTTTCTCGCTTAGTTAGCCTGTTTACTAACAATTTTAAGGAGAATAGAATGCTTATCACGCTCAAGTCCATGATCCGCGACGAAGAGGGCGCCACGATGGTAGAGTACGGGCTGCTCATCGCCCTGATCGCCTTGGTAGCCTTGCTTGCCGTCAAGACGCTCGGAACCAATATCAGCACGCTGTTCAGCACGGTCGCCGGCTCGGTCTAGCCGCCGCTCCTTCAGCACTTTCATCACGCAATATAGGATAAGAATGCTTACGCGTCTGCGATCGTTGATCGAGGATGAGACCGGCCAAGCAATGCTCGAATACGGCCTGCTGATTTCTTGCATTGCCTTGGTTGCATTGGTCTCGGTTGAGGTCTTCGGCCAGAGCGTCAGCGGGCTGTTTCACCAGGGACCGGCCGTAGTAAATCCCTGGGTACGCTAGCTAAACCGGCATTCTTATCGCCTGCAAACGAAGGCGGTGGCTCCCTCTAAGAGCCGCCGCCTTCGTTTAAGGTACGACCGTTACCGGCTGGATGATACTTTCTTGGCCGAAGCTATCCGTAAAGGTCGCAACGACTGTGTATTGGGTCGGGACCAACACCGAAGGCGCTCGTAAAGTAACGACATCTGCGTCAGCGCCGACGTCAGTGCCGGTCACCTCGTGGGACTGAGCATCGGTCAACGCGATCCGCATCCCGTTGCGCGGCGAGAGAATTCGGACGCTAATCGGGGTCCCGCTTCGAACGGTGCGTTCGGTTACCTCAAAGGTGCCGTTGGCATCGGAACCGGAACCGGTAATCGCAGCCATCGCAGGATCGGCGTCACCGGCCGCCGGTGCGCGATTCAATCCGCTTGTCACCAGAACCCCTGCCATCGATTGGGCGGTCGAGCTTCCTTTGGTTACGTGAAGCACGACTCGCATTTCACGCGTGTCGGGCACCGGCGGAATGACCAGCCGGGTCTCGCCGGTCCTGGAAAACGGTGCCTGGGCCCATATCGACCCATCGCTCCCCAGCAAACGCACGTAACCGGTATCGGCGGCAGCGGAGTACGCGACGTCGACGCTCTGGCCGGGCCTCGCGACGAGCGGGTGGACGGAAATGTCGTCGATTTGCGCTTCCTGCTGCTTTGACGAGAGCGCGTTGAGAACGCGGGTCTCGCTGGTACTCCCAAGTGGACCTACCATCGCCATCCGCAGAGTATAAGCTCCTGGCTGGCTTGCCTGGGGTAGAGAGATGAAGATGGCTCCCGAACGGTCGTCCAACCGTCCTCCTTGAAGCCGGTGCCCATCCGGTGCGATGACGAGATACGAGAGACGGCCGGCACCAAAGGCGCTGTACTCGGCTTGCACGGTGGTGCCCGCGAGCGCTTCGGGGGGCACCGCGAATGCCGCGATTCGCGGCACTGCTGCGCGAAGTCCGGCGGCGCTCAGTAAGGCGACGGCCCCCACGGCAACGCATACGGCGGCGATCCTGCGATACGCACGCGCCATATTTCGAACCGGAGGCGCGGCAGCTTCAACGACGCAGTGCACGCCGTTGCCAACGACCTCGGCAACCGCACGATCGAACGGCGAGAAATCTCGCGGCCAAAGCGGAACGAGCGTTTCACTCGTCGAGAACGGCTCGACTTCAAAGAATGCCGGGTAGGCCAGGACGGCCTCGCCGCTGTTGCACAGCACCCAAGTGCGGCAGACCAGTGCAGACTTTGTACGGTTGATCACCCGCAGCGCGTAGGTGGCGACCCCCCGGCGCCGGTCGAAACCCTCGAGTGCGAAGAAGGCTGAGACGCCACCCGCCGCGGTCTGTACCGCCGCGCCCGATCGAAGGCGCGCCGTGGGAGCCAGCCTAACCGCGCGCCGCGTGGGGAGAGCCTCACCCAAGAGTTGGAGCGAGCTGCTCATTGCGAAATCACCATCTCCGACGTGCTCGTCAAGTTTAGCGTACCCAGTGACGTTGGCATCCAAGGCAACGCGAACTTGAATGGATAGGTTACGGTTACTTCGACGTTGCAGCCGGGAGCGTTTCCAGAACTGCCGGGGGGGCAGCCGGCGGCGGGCCAGGTGGCCGTCGCCGCGACCGAACTTGGAGTGATAAAACCGTAGGCAAGGCTCTGCACGTACGTCTGCACTTCGGCGGACGTCGCGTTACAATCGGTTAGTAGCGTGCACTGCGATCCGCGTACGATCGCCCAGCGCGCGCCTTGTCGCGCCAGTTGCGCAACGAACCCATAGGTATAAATCGCCCGGCCGAAGTCGATGATTCCGCAGATCATTCCAAGTAGGACCGCCATCACGATGGCGGTTTCGGGCAGGCTGCTGCCGCGTTCGCGCTTGCGTCCGGTTCTCATTGACTGCCTAGGCGCATCACGGCCGTCGACGTTATGGGAATGTTAGTAGGGATCCCCGGATAGTTTAGGAGTGAGGGAAAGGTGCCGGTCACCTGCACCTGGACGTAATACGAGCTTGAAGCGTTCGGTTGACCGGACGGACAGGTTACTATCGCGCCATTCGACATGCAGAAGTGACTTGGGACGACGCTCCAGTTCGACAGGTTCTGAGCGTCCTGGAGCGCGGCATTTCGCATCCCCGTGCTGTCGGCAGCTGTGACAGTGCTTTGGGCGCCGTACTGGACCGCAGCCCGGGCGGCGTGCGAAGCCAAAATTGCTAACCGCATGTACCGTCCCACCTCA
>JBEKRW010000159.1:0-5842 GCA_049517595.1 Candidatus Cybelea sp.
GCCTTCTTAGCTTCGCGCTGCTTCTCGCGGGCTGCGGCCTCCTCTTGCTTCTTGCGCGCGGCGGCCGAGCGCTGATTGAACTTATCGACGCGACCGGCCGTATCGACCAGTTTCTGCTGTCCGGTGAAGAGCGGATGACACGCGGCGCAGATCTCGACGGCGATCTCCGGGATCGTGGAACCGGTTACGAACGTGTTGCCGCACGCGCAGTGAACGCGCGCCTCGGGATACCATTTGGGATGAATCTTAGTCTTCACAGCTTTAGCATTATATCAGAGAGGGCAAGCGGTAAATCCACAGGAGGCCGGAGCACGGCTCCAAAAGGCAAGAGGTGTGAAGTCGTCTTCCTTTTTCGCTATTTTTGGCGGCACGATCGTCGCCATCGCCCTGGTCAGCGGCCTGCCGCCAGGCCGAATTGCCGCAGCTGCCGCGACGCCGCCGCCGACGCCCCCGCCGATCAACTCACCCGCCATGACGCCGCAGCCGGACTCCTCGATGCTGCCCCAGCCCGCGGCTACGCTCTTCCCGCTCGGCGCCCCCGCGAAGAGCGCCAAGAGCACTCCCACCCCCAGCCCGCCGCCAAACTCCCGTAAGGGGCTCGACGGCGTCTGGGAGGTCGAGATTCAGCACCCCTCCGTCACCGACTACACGCACTTCCAGCTGCAACAGCAGGGCGCCGCGCTAACCGGCACCTATCTCGACGCTAAGAAGAAGCAGTATCCGCTGGTCGGGACCGTTGACGGGCAAGACGTGCGCCTGATCGTCTCGCTGCCAAACGGCACCACCCTGCTATTGGAAGGCAAGTTGGACGGAACGACCGACATGGTCGGTATGCTGACGACCGCAGGCGGCGAGATCCCGTTTACCGCGTCGTATCGCGCGAAAGAGAAATGGATCGAAAACGTCAGTCCGTCACCGGGCGGGGTATCGCAGCCCGGCGGCTACACGCCGCCATAACCCTTCGCCCTTACATAGTTTCGGCTAGGCGGCGTTCCACGTACGGCACGAGGCCGCCGGCGTCGATGAGCGATTGCATGAAGGGCGGGAACTCTGCCGCGCGGTAGGTCGTGCCTTTTGTGAGATTGCGAACGATACCGCTTGCGGGCACGACTTCGATTTCGTCGCCCGGCTCGATTCCGTCGACAGCTTCGGCCGACTCAAAAATCGGGAATCCAATGTTGAGCGCGTTGCGATAGAAGATTCGAGCAAAGCTCTTGGCGATGACCGCCGAGGTTCCCGAGGCTTTGATCGCAATCGGTGCGACTTCGCGACTCGATCCGCAGCCGAAGTTCGTATCGGCGACGATGATGTCGCCGGGCTTCATCTTCGACGTATACTCGGGATCGAGCCCTTCGAGCGCATGCTTTCCAAGCTCTGTCTTATCGATGATGTTGCAATATTTTCCGGGAATGATCACGTCGGTGTCGACGTTCTTGCCGTACTTGTGCGCGTGGCCGCGTAGCGTCGCTTCCATCGTTTACACCGCCACCGCTTCGACCACGCGGGGATCGGTTATTCGGCCCGTGAGCGCCGATGCCGCGCAGGTCGCCGGCGAAGCGAGGTAGATTTCCGCCTTCGGTGAGCCCATGCGCCCGACGTAGTTGCGATTAGTGGTCGAGATGGCGCGCTCCCCGTCTCCGAGCGTGCCCATGTGGCCACCGAAACAGGCACCGCAGCCCGGCGTGTTGACCGCGCAGCCGGCAGCGGCGAGCGTCGTAAGTATGCCCTCGTCTGCGGCCTGCATCCAGACTTTTTGCGAGCCCGGGTTTACGATCACGCGCACGTTGGGAGCGATCCGCTTGCCTTTGAGGATATTGGCGACGACGCGCAGGTCGTCGATGTAGCCGTTGGTGCACGAACCGACGAAGACCTGATCGACCTTCAGATCGTCGCGCGTTACGTCCGAGATCGAATGCACGTTATCGGGCGTATGCGGGCAGGCGACCTGCGGTTCAAGCTCGCTGATATCGATCGAAATAACGCGCTCGTAGACGGCATCGGCATCCGCCCGCTCGACGACGAACGGACGATCGGTCCGCTCTTTTACGTAGGCTATCGTCTTGGCATCGGCGTGGAAGATGCCGTTCTTGGCGCCGGCTTCGATCGCCATGTTGGCCATCGTGATACGGCCGGTAATCGAAAGCTCGTCAACCGTCGAGCCGTGATATTCGATCGCGCGATAGGTCGCGCCGTCGATTCCCAACTCCCCGACGGTTCGCAGCATGATGTCCTTGGCGAATACGAACGGACCGGGCTTTCCGCTGTAAACCAGCTTAATCGAGGCCGGGACCTTCAACCACACTTCACCCAAGACGAAGGCCGCGGCGATATCCGTCGAACCCATTCCGGTCGCGAAGGCTCCGAACGCGCCGTACGTGCACGTATGTGAATCGCCGCCGACGATCAGCTCGCCCGGCGCAACCAAACCTTCCTCGGGAAGCACGACGTGTTCGATCCCGCCCCGCCCGACGTCAAAGAAGTGCTCGATCTCCTGCTCGGCCGCAAACTCTTTCATGAGGCGTGCAAGCCCCGCCGATTGCGCGTCCTTTGCCGGAACGAAGTGGTCGGCGACCAGCGCGATCTTGCTGGAATCGAAGACTTTGCCGGCGCCTTTGATGCCGCGCATCACGCCGATCGCAACGGCCGCGGAGAGCTCGTTTGCCAGGACGAGGTCGACCTTGGCATTGATGATTTGCCCAGGCTCGACGCGCTCGAGGCCCGCATGCCGCGCGAGAATTTTTTCGGTGAGTGTCATCCCCATGATAAGAGGATTATAGCGCGAAGTAGCCCCCGGGACCTTCGATTTATATGCGGCACGAGCACAGATTTGGCTTTGCAACGCGCGCGATCCATGCCGGAACGCCACCCGATCCGGCAACGGGTTCGCGCGCCGCGCCAATCTACCAAACGGCGGCGTACGTCTTCGGCTCGACCGAGCAGGCGGCCGAGCTTTTTGCATTGCGCAGCTACGGCCATATCTACAGCCGCATCAGCAATCCGACGGTCGCTGCATTCGAAGAGCGCATGGCCAGCCTCGAAGGGGGCCTGGGCGCGATCGCGTTCTCCAGCGGCCTGGCGGCACAGCTCTGCACGGTGCTCTCCCTGGCACAGGCCGGCGACCATTTGGTCTGCGCGCAGAACGTCTACGGCGGCACGGTGACTCAGCTGAGCGTCACGGTCAAGCGCATGGGCATCGAGACGACATTTGTCTCTGCGGAGAATCCGCAGGAGGCGAGCGACGCGATCCGGAGCGAGACGAAGTTTCTTTTCGTGGAGACGATCGGCAACCCGTCGGGCATCGTCGCGGACCTCCAGGCGTTCGCGGCAGTCGCGCACGAAGCGGGCGTCCCGCTGGTGGTGGACAACACGTTTGCCACGCCTTATCTCTGCCGGCCGATCGAACTGGGCGCCGACATCGTGCTGCACTCGGCTACGAAGTTCATCAACGGGCACGGAACGGCCATCGGGGGTGTTTTGGTCGAATCCGGAAAGTTTCCGTGGGGAAACGGCCGCTTTCCGTTGCTCGACACGCCAAGCCCCGGGTATCACGGAAAGGTCTTCACCGAAACGTTCGGCGAGTATGCGTTCTTGATGCGGGCGCGCGCCGAAGTATCGCGCGACGTCGGCGCCGCAATGTCGCCGATGGATGCCTGGCTGATGCTCATCGGGCTCGAGACGTTGGAACTCCGAATGGACCGTCACGTGCGCAACGCGCGCGCGGTGGTGGCCTTTCTTCGCGATCGTCCCGAGGTTGCGTGGGTCCGCGAGCCGGAGATGGGCTCGGTCTTTACCTTCGGGCTACGCGGCGGCCGCGAGGCCGGACAGCGTTTCATCGACGCACTAGAGTTGTGGAGTCACCTCGCCAACATCGGCGATGCTAAGAGCCTCGTCATCCATCCAGCCTCGACCACGCATTCGCAACTCTCCGACGACGAGTTGTGCCTGGCGGGAGTCGAGCCGGAGAGCATTCGCCTCTCCGTCGGCCTGGAAGACCCCGACGACCTACTGTGGGACCTCGACACCGGCCTCCGTGCCTCCGCATGATTCTCACCACCCCATCGCAGATTCGCGAACTGTTGGCACGCGTACGCACGGTCGCGATGGTCGGCGCGTCGAGCAATCCCCTACGTCCGAGCTACACGGTCTTTTCGTACCTTCGAACCCAGACGCCGTACGACGCTACGCCGATCAACCCGACGCTCACCGCGATCGACGGCATCGCGGCTTATCCGTCGCTTTCCGAATATGCCGAGCAGCGCGGGGCGCCGGACCTCGTGGACGTTTTCCGCAAACCAAGTGAAGTCGTCGGCGTGGTCAACGACTCAATCGCCGCCGGCGCAAAGGCCATCTGGTTCCAATACGGCGTCATCAACGACGAGGCGATCGCGCTTGCCGACCGGGCGGGTCTAGACGTCGTCGTGGACCGTTGCGTAAAGGTCGAGCACGCGCGCTTTCGCGGCGGCCTTTCGATGAATGGACTCAATAGCGGTTTGATTACATCTCGCCGTCCAGAGCCGTGAAGGCTACGACCTAAACTGCACGACGATCGGTATGATACGCCGTATCAGTTGTCGGTCAAGGGGTCCAGCAATGTGGCTAAAGGCCAACTGACGCCGAGCGCCGTTGTTGCAAGTCCTCGGAGTCGAGCGAGCAACCGCGTGGCTCGGAATCGGCCGCGCGGCCGAGCAAGACGAGACCGTCATCGTACTGCACGCCCATATCCTCCGTTTGGATCGCGATGCATGACGACCGGTTCGCTAGATCGACGTGCAGGATGGATCCTATCTCGCCATGGGGAAGCGGCGCGCGATCGGGGCCGACGACCCGCGCCCGCAGCCACGGCGGAGCGACCTTGCGGCGGTCGGCAATCGCGGCGCCGGCGGGCATGCGATCGTAGTACTGCGATGAGAGTTCCGTCATGCCATACTCCGCGACGATCGCTTCGGGCCCGATACCGAAGCGGTCGCAGGCTTTTTTGTACAGATCCTCACGCAATACGGTGCGCGAACGTCCCTTAAAGCCACCGGTCTCCACGATCCGCGAGCCCCGCGGCAATGAGATGTGCATCTCGTCGCGCTCCATGGCGTCGAGCACGTGCAGAAGCGCAAAGGCGGTCGCAGACAGGCAGACCGGCTGACGATCTGCCACCGCCTCCTGTAGATCGCTCTTGAGCGCCTCGAATAGCAACGCGCCTTCGCGTAGATACCAGCCGGTCTTTCCATCTCCGCGCTCTTCCGCTACGCGCTTCATCATGTATCCTAGCGACGATTGCGGAAGCTCGAGCGGGTTCGGCACGCAGTTGAGGTAGCGCAGCGCGGCGCCGTCGGCAAGCATGAAGCGATCGAAGCCGGCCAGCAGAGCGGCGCCGTAGAGCGCGGTCGTTTCCAGGTAATGGCGGCCGGGCTTGCCGTCTGTCGTGCCGCTTGTTTCAAACGACACCGCTGCATTGCGCGCGTCGAACGTCGCGAGGGTTGCTTCTTTGAAGGCCGGCGCGGGCACCCCGGGGATGGCTTCCCACGACGCGGGCGGGTTTGTTCGCGTGATGCCCAGCCGCTCGCAGTAGCGCGCGTAAGGGGCATTGTAGCGAAGTTGGTAGTTGAAAAGCCGCAGGGCGAGGTCGTTGAACTCGCCCTGCGTTAGTTCCGTGCCGTACTGGTGCCAGGCGTTGATGACGCCGACGATTTCGCGATCGAGTGCCCGAGATTCTAAATGATAATCCACGTGTTTCGCTTGGTCACCCTTCGACTGCGCTCAGGGTGACATTACTGCCGTCAAAATGACGCTGGGAGATTTAGGTGGACGCGGAGACCAGCTCGACGATCGAGAGTTCGGCGGCGTCGCC
>JBEKRW010000160.1:0-5839 GCA_049517595.1 Candidatus Cybelea sp.
GCGAGGCGAGCAGATCGGCTGTTTCGGCTTGACTGAGCCGGACTTTGGCAGCAATCCGGGCGGCATGCGGACCTACGCTCGTAAGAACGGATCCGACTGGGTGATCGACGGCACGAAAATGTGGATCACCAATGGCTCCATCGCCGACGTCGCGGTCGTTTGGGCGCAAACGGACGACGGCATTCGAGGCTTCATCGTTCCGCGTGGTACGCGGGGCTTCTCGGCAACCAACATCGAGCGCAAACTGTCGCTGCGCGCCTCAATTACGAGCGAACTCGTCCTGGCCGATTGCCGGCTCCCCGCCGAGGCTTTGCTACCGTTAGGCAACGGCCTGGTGGCCCCGCTCTCGTGTTTGAACGAAGCGCGCTTCGGCATCGTCTGGGGAGCGATCGGGGCGGCGCGAAGCTGCTACGAGTCGGCGCTCGAGTACAGCAAAACCCGGGTGCAGTTCGACCGGCCCATCGGCGCCTTTCAAATGACCCAAAGCAAGCTGGTCGATATGCTGCTGGAGCTGAACAAGGGTGCGCTGTTGGCGCTTCATCTCGGTCGGGCAAAGGACGCGGGCCGCCTGCACCCCTCTCAGGTCAGCTTCGCCAAGCTCAACAACGTCCGCGAGGCCCTCGAGATCGCCCGCCGGGCTCGAACGATTCTGGGGGCAAACGGCGTGACGCTGGAATACCCGGTGATTCGGCACATGAACAACCTGGAATCGGTGCTGACTTACGAAGGAACGAGCGAGATGCACGCGCTGATCGTGGGCAAGGAGATAACCGGCCTGGGAGCCTTTACCTGACCCGAAGGCGTCCCAGCCTTGACCTTGCGCGAAGGCCCTGGTACACTGCCGAAGTTGCGGTTCATGCCGGTTCGCTTTCCAATGCGTCCCGGCGAAAAAAATACTACAATACGCCTGGCCCCGTGGCTTGGCGATTCTCACAGAAACAGGCGAATGAAGAACATCCTTGGCCGTAAAGTCGGGATGACCAGCATCTTCACCGATGACGGCCGGCACGTGCCGGTTACGGTGATCGCGGCGGGTCCCTGCACGGTGGTCGGTCTGCGGACGAAGGAAAAGGACGGCTACGAGGCCGTTGCTTTGGGTTTTGAGCCCATCAAGCGGCGCCGCCTCACCAAAGCACAGGCCGGACACTTCAAGAAGCAAGGCGTCGAACCGGTTCGTCTCGTCCGCGAGTTTCGCGGCGCTGGAGAAGGCTGCGAGTTGGGCCAAGCCGTGACGGTCACGGGGTTCGAACCCGGGGATCGCGTCGACGTCGTCGGGGTTTCGAAAGGCCACGGCTTCTCCGGAGCCATCAAACGGCATAACTTTAGCGGTGGCGGAGCAAGTCACGGCTCGATGATTCATCGCCAGCCTGCGTCCAACGGCGACACCAACGCCGGGCGCACGGTGCTCGGCAGCCGCCGACCCGGCCATTACGGCGTCGATCGTACGACGCAGCAGAATCTCGAAGTCGTGCGGGCCGATGCCGAGCGGAATCTTTTACTCGTGCGCGGCGCGGTGCCCGGCGGCAAGAATGCGCTGGTGCTGGTGCGCCAGAGCGTGAAAGCCCTTCGTCCTTCGACTGCGCTCAGGATGACAAAAGCTGGGGCTAAAGCGTAATGCCTAGCGTAATCGACGCCTCGGGAAAGGTCGTCCGGGAGATGGAGTCGCCCGCGGTTCTCGATGGCGACTTTGGCGATAAGCTCACGGTCATCTACCGCGCCGTCCATCGCGAGTTTGCCAACGGCCGCGCCGGAACCGCTTCGACGCTCAAGCGCGACGAAGTGCGAGGCGGCGGGCGCAAACCGTGGCGGCAAAAGGGTACCGGCCGCGCGCGCCAGGGTTCGATTCGTTCGCCGCAATGGCGGCACGGCGGCGTCGTCTTCGGCCCTCAGCCGCGGAGCTTCGTCGAGTCGCTCAATAAGAAGGAACGCCGGCTCGCTTTCATAGCGGCTTTGGCCGACCGTTTTCATAACGACGCCGTCACCCTGTTGGAGACGGCCGACTTTTCGATTGCGAAGACGGCAGGCTTCGCCAAGCTGCTCTTCGGGAGCACTAAGGCGGCGCGTACTGGGCCGAAGACGCTGATCGTCTGTTCCCGGGGCGAAACCCATGCCGCCGAGATCGAGCGGGTTGGCCGGAACCTGAAGCGAGTCGGGTTCACCGACGACGGCGCGCTCGACGTCAAAGACGTGCTGCGCTTCGACCGGCTCTACTTCACGACCGCTGCATACGACGCGCTCACGCAGCGCCTAACCGAAAAACGGGAGCAAGCCGATGGACGCCCGTGACGTCATCGTAGCGCCGCGCATAACCGAAAAAGCAATGGCCGACGCGCTGGTGCAGCAGTATACCTTCGTAGTACACCCGCACGCCACTAAGACGCAGATCCGCCATGCGATCGAAGAGATCTTTCACGTCAACGTTTTGGAAGTCAACACAATCAACGTCCGAGGCAAGGCGCGCAACTCGGCGCGCCGCGGCGTGCGAATTCGCGGCAAGATGAGCGACTACAAAAAAGCAATCGTCAAGATCAAGGCCGGTCAGAAGATCGAGCTCGGCGGAGTCAACTATTTTGAGCAATAATCATGCCCGTTAAGAAATACCGGCCAACGTCGCCGGGCAAGCGCTTCTTGACCACGCTCGACTTTTCGGATCTTTCCAAGGTGGATCCGGAGCGCTCGCTGATCGAAGTTCGCAAGAAGCATTCCGGCCGCAACAACAACGGCCATATTACCGTGCGCCATCGGGGCGGCGGCACGCGCAAGATCTATCGCATCATCGATTTCAAGCGGACGAAGGACGGCGTGCCCGCCAAGGTTGCGACCGTCGAGTACGACCCGAATCGCTCATGCCGCATCGCGCTGCTGCACTACCGCGACGGCGAGAAGCGCTATATCTTGGCGCCGCTCGGCTTACGCGTCGGCGACCTGGTGGAGTCCGGCCCGACCGCCGACATCAAGATCGGCAACGCGCTGCCGATTAAAAATATTCCCGTCGGCACGGTGATCCACAACATCGAGTTGCGGCCCCGTGAGGGCGGTAAGCTCGTGCGCTCTGCCGGCGTCTCGGCGCAGCTGATGGCCAAAGAGGATCAATACTCGCAGGTCCGTATGCCGTCGGGCGAAGTCCGCCGGATCCACATCGACTGCCGCGCGACCATCGGACAGCTCGGCAACGTCGAGCACGAAAACCAAGTCATCGGCAAAGCCGGCCGTTCTCGTCACCTTGGGAAGCGCCCGTCGGTTCGCGGCATCGCGATGAACCCGGTCGATCATCCGCACGGCGGCGGCGAAGCGCGTTCGACTTCGGGCCGTCCACCGACAACGCCGTGGGGCGTGATGACGATGGGCAAAAAGACCCGCCGAAACAAGCGCACGACGAAGATGATCGTTCGTAGGAGAGGCTCGAAATAATGTCGCGTTCGCTAAAAAAGGGTCCGTACGTCGCGCCCGACCTCGTCCGGAAGATCGAGAAGCTCAACGAGACGCGCGAACGGCGCGTCATCAAAACGTGGAGCCGCGATTCGACGGTACTGCCGACGATGGTCGGTCACACGATCGGCGTGCATAACGGCAAGACGCACATTCCCGTTTACGTCACGGAGAATATGGTCGGTCACAAGCTTGGCGAGTTTTCTCCGACCCGGCACTTTCGCGGTCACGGCGGGGAAAAGGCCACGGTGAAAACGTGACGGAACGAGCTCCACAGGCCGTCGCCCACCTTCGATTCGTACGTACCGGGCCGCGCAAGTTGCGGCGCGTTGCCAACGCAATTCGCGGCAAGAGCGTGCGCGAAGCTCTCGTGCTCCTCAAGTTCGCGGAAGTTTTTGCTGCCGAGCCGATCGAGAAGCTCCTTCGCAGCGCGGTGGCCAATGCCGGCAACAACCACGACATGAATGCCGACGAACTCTACATCACTCGCATTACCGTGGACGGCGGCCCGGGCGGCCGCTTCACGAAGCGAGTCGATCCACGCGCGCAAGGTCGCGCGTATTTTAAGCGTAAGCGCCTGTCGCACGTCACGGTGATCGTCAGCGAGACGCCGCCGGCGAAGCCCCGCAGGAAGTCGGCGGGCGCGTCGGTTCAGGCGGCGCGGACCACGCGTCGCGCGGCTCCGGGAGCCGCTCCCGCGGCGAAATCAACGCGGAAAAAAGCCGGCGCGCGCAAACTCGCGGCAGGCGCCAAGGGAGCTTAAGTGGGACAAAAAATTCATCCGGTCGGCATGCGCTTGGGAATCACGCGCACTTGGGACAGCCGATGGTTCGAGAAGAAACACTACGTGGAGTGGCTGCACGAAGACGTTGCGATTCGCAAATCCTTCAATCGCTGGATGCGCTCCGCGTCGATCAGCAAGATCGAGATCGAGCGCCGTGCGAACCAGGCTCGAGTCATCGTCAACACGGCCAAGCCCGGCATCATTATCGGCAAGCGCGGCGTCGGCATCGACGAGATTCGCAAGACGCTCGAACAGCTTACCGGTAAGAGCGTCGCGGTCAACGTAATGGAGATTTCGCACCCCGAGCTCGACGCGCGGCTGGTCGCCCAGAATATCGTCGATCAGCTCGAAAAGCGAATTGCGTTTCGCCGCGCGATGAAGCAGTCGATCATGCGCACGATGCGCGCCGGCGCGCGCGGCATCAAGGTGCAGGTCTCCGGCCGTCTCGGCGGCGCCGAGATCGCGCGAACCGAGCATAATGCCGACGGCAAGGTGCCGCTGCATACGCTGCGCGCCGACATCGACTACGCGCAAGTCGAAGCCTTTACGACCTTCGGACGCATCGGCGTGAAAGTCTGGATCTATCGCGGCGAAGTGCTGCCCGATCAGCCGCGCGGCGACGGAGCCCTGCGGGATCGTCCCGACCGCGGCCGCGAACGCCGCGATCGCGGGGGCAGAGGACGCCGCGACGGTCGCAGTGCCGGCCCCGCGCCAGCTGCAATCGCTTCGCCCGAACCGTCGATGCCCACGCCCACCCCCGCGCCGGAAGCCATGACGTATGCGCCGCAGCCGGAAGCTATTACGCCCGCGCCGGAGCCGCCACCGGCTCCACCTCCTGAGGTGACCGAGTAACATGCTTACTCCCAAACGCGTAAAGTGGCGCAAAGTTCAGCGCGGACGGATGACCGGGATGGCCGCTCGCGGCAACTCGTTGACGTTCGGCGATTTCGGCTTGCAGGCGATGGAACCGTGTTGGATGACCAGCCGGCAGATCGAGGCTGCCCGTATCGCGATGACGCGTCACATCAAACGCGGCGGCAAAGTGTGGATCAAAGTTTTTCCGGATAAGCCGGCGACGAAAAAGCCGGCCGAAGTCCGCATGGGTTCGGGCAAAGGAAACCCGGAGTTTTGGGTCGCGGTCGTTCGGCCGGGGCGCGTGCTCTTCGAGCTTTCGGGCGTCGCTCCCAGCGTCGCGCGCGAAGCGCTCGAGCGGGCCGCCGCAAAGCTCCCGATCGACACCAAGATCGTCTCACGCGAGGAAACACAGTGAAGAAAAGTGAGCTCGACGGATTGCGCGATCTGAGCGTCAACGAACTGCAGCAAAAGGCCCGCGACGCAAAGTCCGAGCTTTTCACCCTGCGCTTCGCGCTGCGTACCGGTCATCTGACCGACTTCAGCAAGATTCGCGCGATGCGCCGCTCGTACGCGCAAATCCAAACCGTCATCTGCGAGAAGCGTCTAGCGGAGGCCGAGCATGGAGCAGCCTAGCAACTCTTTGGCCCCAGTCGTGGACCAAGAGGTGGGCCGGGGGAGCCGCCGTGTTAAGCAAGGGCGGGTAGCTTCCAATAAGATGGACAAGACGATCGTCGTGGTCGCCGAGACCCGGGTTAGGCATCCCGTCTACGG
>JBEKRW010000161.1:0-5837 GCA_049517595.1 Candidatus Cybelea sp.
TCCGTTATTGTCCGAAACGGCTTATTTTGCCCGTATCGATACTCTTCGATCTGGCCTTGCGGAGTGGAAGTCGTCACGTAGAGCGTGTCGTGTGAGTCAACCGCGATACCTGCTGGCGACGACACTCCGTCGCTGATGGTCCTTGACGGCGACTTACTCCCTGGAGCGTAGACCTGGATGTTCTGAGCGCTGTACGGCTTGTAGTTCGAGACGTAAATATTCCCCTTATGATCAATGGCGATGCCAACTGGGTAGGTCAACCCCTTCGTGATCGTCGCATGAAGCTTAGTCGAGCCTTTCAAGTATTCCGTGACATCATCGCCGCCGAGGTTCGTCACCCAGAGATTGCCTGACGCGTCGATCGCGCAATATCCCGGGAAAGCGATGCCTTTGGTAATCACGCGCAGTGGTTTGGTTTGCCCAAGTGCATATTCCGAAACCCAGCCCGTACCGCTCGCGAAGTTAGTAACATACAGGGTGCCATCGCTATCGATGCAAGTCCCTCGGGAGTTATTGATATCCTTGGTTATCGTCGCAATTGGCTTAGGATTGTTCGCATCCGCATCGTAAATAGTTAGCGGCGTGAGGTTCAAGCCGATGTTCGCCACGTAAAGTAAGGGGCCGGACACTCTGTATGTCGATGCTGCCGACCTGGGCTTCGCGACTCCACGGCCCCGCGAAGTCGCGGTTTGCATCGCGCCCGGCGCGCCGATGGGCGGCTGCGATCCGCCACACCCTGCTAGCATTGCCGCGGCGGCGCAACTGCTTAACGCGTAGCGCCCCAATGCCGAACGTTTCATTACTTTAGCTCCTGGCCTTCATATTGCGCATCGTTCAGGGCAGCAGCGGAGGCGAGTACGCCGCCCCGAACGGATTGTATAGGCCTTTGCTGATTTGCCGGTGTGACGGTGTGCGCGAGCCTGGGGCAAATTCGATGACTGGTCCTGCGCTGTGGAAGTCGACAACATAAAGCCACCCTTGCTTGTTCACCGTTATCCCCACGGGATAGTTCAACCCGTCCGTAATTGTTCGATACGGGTGGTTCTGGCCCGAGCGATACTCCTCAACATTATTCGAAGGCCCATTTGCTACGTAGAGCGTGCCTTGTGCATCGACGGTCATGCCATTTGGATAGGTCACTCCATCCGTGATCGTTCGGCTCGGCGACTTCCCCCCAGCGGCGTAGACTACGATGCTATACCGGCCATCCCCAAGGTACCCGCCATTGCCTACGTACATGTTCCCCGAGTGGTCAATCGCAAGGCCGGCCGGATATGTCAGCCCCTTTGTGATCACCGTGTGGGGCTTGGTCGAGCCTCGCAAATACTCGGTGACATTAGGGCCAAAGACGTTGGTTACCCAAAGGTTCCCCTGGCTATCAATGACACAGTATCCCGGGTTATCGGTCCCCTTGGTTATTACTTTCGACGGTGTCGTCTTACCAGCGGGATACTCAGCAATCCAGCCGGTTTGGTCCGCGACATATAGCGTTCCCTGACCATCCACGCACATGCCGGCTGGAAACTCGAGGTCGTCAGAAATGGTTGCTATCGGGCTGGGGTCTTTGGCGTCAGCACGGTACACCGTAACGTTATGGGCCTCGCCATCATTACTGACGTACAGGAGCGGACCCGAAGCTTTATACTGTGGGGAAGACGCGCCACCTGAGGCAGCGGAAAGCGGTAGCGACTGCGGTCCACCGCAGCCTGCGAGCAGTGCAAGTGCAACGCCTCCACTTATGGCGTACGAACCAAAGCCAAAGGTCTTCATTCTCCGCGCTCCCCGATCCACATAACGGATCGACGGCTAACGACGTTCGGCGCTGAGGCTTAGTTCCCGGCTTCGACCAGCGCGAGCAAGCGATCCCAGTGGCGTGGATGGGGGACCTTTGCGCCTGCGCGGATGCGCGAGCTGGCCGCGAGCGATAAGCCCGTTGCGTCGGCTATCACCTTTAGCGAGAACGCATCGAGCTTCGGCGTGATCTCGCGCTTGAACCACGCCTCGTCGCGCTGGCCCGGTTGCTCGCGCACCCAGTTGCGATTGCGCTGATGCGCTTCGGCGATCGCCTCGCCACGCGTACGGTTCACCTTGGCGCTGCGCCGTGGATCATTGCCAGCAGCGGTCTGCGCTGCAAGCGCCTTTCGAGCCGCTTCGATGGCTCGCAGTCCGTGCTCGCGCCGGGCCTTCGGCATGCAGGCCTCGCAGTGACGGCGCCTGCGCTTCAAGATAGGCTCGCCGCACAGCGCGCACGCGATGGGCGAGCTCGGCCGAGCTTCCACGGTTGGGGTGCGCCATTTCCGCGTCGCGTACGGCCGAGGCTGCGAGGCTTTGCGAGGTGTTGGGAGCAGCGACGACTTGCCCGGTCCCACCTTCGTGCTGCGCTTTCCAAACGGCTCGCGGAATCGCTGTGCAAGCTGCGCCGCGATCGGCCCCAGGCATTCGCGCCAATGCGGCAACGTCAGTGCGAGTTCGTGCGTCAATGGCGCCGCGATCCGGCAGATGCCATTCGGAAGCTCGCCGAAGTCGCGAGCGGTGAACTCGCGATCCTCGAACAGGTCGAGCACAAAGGCGTCCACGTCCGCGCGTATCGGCTCCATGGCATCGAGCGCGAGCGAGTCACGATTGCGCTGATCTGCGTGGAGAACGCCCATCGCGGGATCGCAGCCGTGTGCGAGCAGCGCGAGGCGGGCCTCCGACTCCAAGCACGCGAAAAGATAGTTCCGCATCGCGTTGATCGGCGAGGTCGCGGCGCGAGGCGCGCCGGTCAGCATGGACGCACGGGAGTCGCACCGAAGCCAGCGCCCCGGGATGCGCGCCAGGTCGCGTTCGCGAAAGCGAATCCGCACATCGCGCCATGCCGGAAAATACAGGGCCGCGGTATTGGCTTCGGTCACGCGCACGCGCTCGATCGAATCGGCCGCTGCGAGCGAGGCTCGCAGCCTGTCGAACTCGCGCAGATCAGCGCCAAGCCGAACGAGAATCCGGCGCTGGCCGTCGAGCTTCTCCGCGATTAGATCGCGCGCGATCGCGAGGTCCAGGCCGTTCGTCACCGCGAGCGCCTGCGCGCGGCGAATCGGATGGCCGTCATAGCCGTAAGGAACGGAGTGCGCGAGCATCCGGACCAGCGCGAAAAGGCGTGGTTCAAGCGCGAGATCGTGCCGAAGCTCGATGCGTTCTCGCTTGCAGAGATCGCGGCGGTGACGGGCTTATCACTCGCAGCCTGTTCACGCATCCGGGCAGGCGCCAGGGTTCCGCATCCGCGGCATTGGGAAGCTCTGCGCAAGCTCGCGGGCGCCTAAGGACGCTTACTCCGCTGGGACTGAGTCCGGACATGGCGAAACGTGACCGTGCTCCGTGACATTCACGGTGCGAGGAGCAACCCAACCATGAGGAGTCGAGATTGAACCGCTTCGCGCTAAGCCTTTGCGCGGTTGCCATTATGCTGGTCGCGTGCGGCGGACCGCAGCCACCAGTCACCGCGCCAGACGCGGTGTCGCAAAGTATCCCTAGCGCATCGCAGTTCGATCATGGCGCGTCGTCGATGACGCCGGAAGCATCGAGCGTCCTTGCGAAGCAACTCTCCGAAGGACTAACTCAGAAGTACCGTATCGCGTTTGACTTTGGGCAGAGCCCCTACGGCTACGACGGAGCTGCTCCCGAGGCGCCATTGCTCGATGTCTCGGGGACCCTATACGGAACGACGTCGTACGGCGGCGCAGGCGGCTTTAAGGTCTCTTACGGAACTGTATTCACCCTTACGACGACGGGCAAAGAGACTGTCCTCTACAGTTTTGCCAACACGCCCGACGGCGCGCGCCCGGCGGCGGGCCTCGTGAATCTTGATGGCGTGTTATACGGCACGACATCCCAGGGCGGCGCGTACAGCGAAGGCTGCGTTTTCAGCATCAGCACGAGCGGCAGCGAGCGCGTACTACATAGCTTCGGAAACGGCGACGACGGCGCACAGCCATTGGCGGGGCTCACCGTCATCAAAGGTAAGCTGTACGGCACGACGTTCATGGGTGGCGCCTACGGGCGCGGCACAGTTTTCAGCATCAACGTGAACGGCAAAGAGCACGTACTGCACAGCTTCGGATCGGGAAGTGACGACGGTGCCTATCCGCAGGCAAACCTCATCAACTTAAACGGCACGCTGTATGGTACGACTCTCGAGGACACTGCGTCCCGGCATTATAATGGCGGCGCGGTCTTCAGCATCACGCCGGCTGGAAAAGAGACGACGATCTACACCTTCGGAACGAGCTACGGCGGAGGCTTGGAACCCGAGGCCGGCCTCGTCTGGATGCGCGGGTTCCTTTACGGCACGACGAAGGCAGGCGGCGCGTATGGTAATGGAACGGTTTTCGCAGTGAGTAAAGCCGGTGGATACGAAAAGGTACTTCATAGTTTTGACGACGACGGCACCGACGGAATCGCTCCCGAGGCCGGCTTACTCGTTGTCGGAGATAAGCTCTACGGTACGACCTCGGCCGGCGGAAAAGGAAGCGGCGGTGTCCTGTTTAGCATCACCACCGCCGGAACGGAAAGATTACTCCATAGCTTCGGCGACGGCTACCTGAGGGACGGCGGTTCGCCGATGGCTGACATGATCGACATAAATAGAACGCTTTACGGCACAACCTATTGGGGAGGGGTCTCGCAGCCAAGTTGCCCGTACTCTGGGTCTTGCGATTGGGGAACGGTATTCGCGCTAAAACTATGACGTACGCTTCGCATTTCCGGCTGCTCACATGCGCGGTCGTTGCGAGCCTTGCCGGTTGCGGCCAACAGCTCACCGCCGGAGGCCTCACGACGGAGAATGCTTGGCAGACTCTCCACACCGGTCCGTGGACGTCGCCGGACGCGAGCAAGGTAAGAAAGCTGCTCTACGTGTCCAGTCAGTATAGCAACGACGTCTATGTTTACGATTATGACAAAGGGAGGCTGCTGGAGAAGCTTAGCGGCTTTAGCGCACCCTACGGTCAATGCGTTGACGCGAAAGGCGACGTTTGGATTACGAACTACTCGGGATCATCCGTCGTCGAGTATGCACACGGCGGCACAACGCCCCTAAAGACGTTGCAGACGCATGGGAACAGCGTCGGCTGCTCGGTCGCGCCGAGCGGAGATCTCGCGGTTGCCAACTTCGGAGTCGATCCGAAAGGACAAGGCGCGCTTTTGATCTTCAAGAAAGCGTCGGGAAAGCCCAAGCAGTACATCAGTACCACATGCTTCAACATGTGGCCGCCGGGCTACGCCGAGTCGGGGAATCTGTACGTCGAAGGTTATAGCGAGCCAGGCGGCGAGTACGTGTGCGAGCTACCCGCCGGCGGCAATGCGCTGAGAACCGTTAAATACAGCGCGTATGGCTACTGGCCCGGCGCCGTTATGTGGGACGGAAAATACATCACGCTCACCGAGCAAGTCTCATCCTCGAATGAGTCTCAAACCGATATCTATCAGGAGAGCGAGGACGCGTCGGGCAATCTAACCCAAGTCGGCAAGACTGTCCTAAGCGACGATTGCTTCCGCGATGAAGTAGGCGTCGTCCAACCGTTCATAGTGGGGGAGAAGAACACGCCTGAGAACTCTCAGCAAGGCACATCAGTCGTAGGTGGTAACGATCAGTGCAACTATCGCTTCGATTACTGGGCGTATCCGGCGGGCGGTCTCCCCACCTCGACGTTAAAGTCGTCGCCGCTACAGCCGTATGGGCAGTCCGTGAGTATTGCGCCTCGATAGCCCCCCACACGCGCTGCCGCGCTCGCCGCGGTGACGGGTTAGCGGCTGAGACGCCGTGCACGCAGTGCGCGTGCGAGCGCCTCGCAGCGCGGAAC
>JBEKRW010000162.1:0-5823 GCA_049517595.1 Candidatus Cybelea sp.
GGACGACGTCGGCATAATCGACCTCGTCTCGTCGCTGGTCGACAAGTCGTTATTCGTAGCGGACATACACGAGGCGGGTCCCCGGTACCGTTTGCTCGAGCCAATCCGTCAGTTTGCTCGCGAGAAACTCGAGCAGCTCGGTGAGACGCAGGGTGCTTTGGAGCGACACGCACAAGTCTACGCGACCATCGCCCGCGACGGCTACGAAGAGTGGGACACGAACCCCAGTCGCGATTGGCTGGCGCGTCTCGAAAACGAGCTTGCAAACTTCCGCGCAGCTCTAAGTTGGACGATAGGCGAGGGGAACGATCTCGTGTGCGGTGCTTCGATTGCGGGCGATACCGCGCCCGTGTTTCTGCGGCTGTCGCTTTTGAGCGAAGGCAGCCAGTGGTGCGAGCGAGCACTTGGGGAAGGCGCATCGCTAGGGGCCGCCATCGAGGCGCGCCTGCGATATGTCCTCTCGATGTTGTATAACAACCAAGGTGCGACGAAAAATGCTCTTGCGCAGACACTGGAGGCCGCATCGCTGTACCGCCAGGCCGGCGACGATCGCGGACTAGCTCGCGCCCTCTCGCAGGTTGCGAATCAGCGCGCTCATGAAAACCAATTGGGCGACGCAAGATCGGCTGCGGAGGAAGCTTTGGCGCTCGCGCGCGAGATTGGCGACCCGAGGCTGCTTGCCGATGTGCTGCGACGATGCGCGCGCAGTTTCTTGACGGATGGCGCGGGGCGCGTCCGCGGTATGCTTGCCGAAAGCGTTGCGATCTATCGATCGCTAGGCCGCGATGATGACACCGCACGAGCGTTGACCTGGTTGGGACAATTCGAGGCTGAGGCTGGAAACTACGAAGAGGCGGCGGAGCGGCTCAACGAGGCGAAGCCGTTTGCTGATGACGAACTCCTCGTATCGGTCGTGGGCGAACTCGCCGGCTGTTACCTGGTCACGGGCGACCGCGCTAAAGCCGCGCCGGCGGCGCGCGAAGCGCTTGCGCTAGCAGCGAAGTCTCGTCAGGCCATGGAAATTTTGTTTGCGATTTCATACGTCGCGGCGATCGCGGGCGAATGCAATGCGACTGAGGCAGCCGCCCTTATCGGATATGCCGAGGAACGGCTTCGCGCGGCCGGTTGGCAAAGGGTCGCTTACGACATCGCGATAGTTGAGAGTCTCGAGGAGACGCTCAAGGGGCGACTCGGGGATAGAGAGTTGGCGCAACTGTTTGCCGCGGGGGCGGCCATGGGCGAAGAAGAGGCGGTGGCTCGCGCGACCGCCCTCACGTCGTCATTTTGACCTTTCGGAGATGAGGGGTTAGCAGTGGGTCAGGCCGCCGCCCTCGCGCCGCACGCTGTGCTCTCTACCGCTGCTGTAGTAGCACTGCTGCGTTAGCGAGAACGTGCCGGTTTCGCCCGAGCATCCGTTTATCGCTTTGTACTTGCCGGTGAGCCCGTTGCCCGACGTGCTGTAGGAAGCGGAGTAGGCAAACTCACAGGCCGTGCTCGCGATCGTCGCTTCGAATACGCCGAATACATCGCCGCGGCCGCCGCCGCGATAGCCGTTGGGCTCCAGACCGTCACGGCCGCCGCCGGCGATCGTTGGATTGTCGTAGTTCGCGCTTCCAAACGTGAAGACGAAATAGCCGCCGAGCCCGCCGCCGGCACCGGCTAAATTCGCGACGGCCGTGCCCGTTCCGAGAACGCTATCGCTTACCGATCCGGAGTACTGACCCGTGAGATTTTGGCCGTTGCCATGCTGCCATGCGGGAGTCTGCAGCGCGGGTGCCGGCCCGGCGCTCATCGCGATGAGACCAAGCGCAAAGAGTGCTGCAATACAGCGAGGTAAATATTTCATCGAACGCTCCTCTTAACAAAGTAAAGCGCGGCTCCCGCGCCTAATTCACTTACGCCCTTGCTTGACTGGCGCCCTCTGAAGCGCGGCGCTCCAGACCGGACGAAGGCTGCTTCATCGAGAAGGCGCTCTGTTGGCTTGACGATAGGAGTTACCTAACGGAACCGATCGATCGACGCGGCTTCCTCTTCACCGCCGGCGCGGCTACGGCAACCTTGGCCTCGCCGCCGCCGGTTTCGGCGCAAACCCGCGGTAACGGCGTAGTCTTTCTATCTACGTGGGATTTCGGCGTCGAAGCCAACCGCCGGACCGCCGAAGTCTTCGCCGGCCGCGGTTCGCTATTGGACGCGCGGTTTGACCAACGCCGGGGAAGGTGCGTTGCGCTTCGCAATCGAGATGGGATTCACGCCGCAACAACTGCTTACGCCGCAGAGCTTGGAAGCGTGGCTGCGTTGGAAGAACGCACCGAACCGCGAGACGTTTTGGCTCGACGAACGAAAGCACGATACGATCGGCATGTTCTGCGTCGACGGACGGGGCAACGTCGTTGCCGGATGTTCGACCAGCGGAGTGGTGTGGAAGATCCCCGGACGTGTTGCCGACTCCCCGCTCGTCGGTCAGCCACGGGCAACGGCGACGTCATGGCAAACTACTGCACGTCGGTCTTCATCGTGCGCCGCATGGCGCAGGGAGCCCATCCGCAGGAAGCGTGCGACGAACTCACGCGCCTAACGGCGAAGACCGCGCCAAACTTGCGCGACGACATGTATTGCGTCATCGCAATCGATCCACGGGGCGAGATCGGCGCAGCCTCGATGAACTCCAACGCAGTTACGGCGGCCTATTTCTTGTAGCCTTGGACGCACGACTCCGTGGCGTCGCTGAGCATGGGCTGAGACGTGTATGACTTCGTTCCGAACTTGTCGTTGGCAATGTTGTGCCAGGCGCAATAATCGCCGATCTCGCCCGAGACGCCGTTCCAGCCGGTAAAGGGCTCCGGATCGGTAATCGCTTCCCCGAACTCGTGGCCTTCCAAGATCGTCACGCCTTCGTCGACTCCGGTTTCGTCCGCGGGCGGCTTGATGGAGTTCGAGCCGCACGGGCTGCCCGCGTCGGGCATGTACGGGATGTTGGCGTACGCCACGAGCTTGGTCTTGTCGTAGTATGTGTAACTGTGATAGGAGCACCAGTGAGTGCCGAATCCCACTTCGCTGTGACCGTGCGGCGTGGCGACGACGTATAGTCCGTTTGCGTCGTATCCGAGCTGCGCGATCGACTTTAGCGCTTCAGCCGCAACGTCTGCATCGGTCGGCGTCTTGGGGGCTGCCGAGTTGTCGCTCCAGACGCCGCCGAACTGCCCGGAGGAGTTCGTAATGTAGGCTTTCTGGCTGTCGGAGATTTCGTAGTACTGCGTGTAAATGTTGTTGTGCGAGCTGCCGCCCATATTCTTGGCAAAAGCCTCGAGCAAGCTCGCGACGTTATCGGGATCGCCGTAGCGCTTGTAGCCCCAAAGAATCAGGTACATCTTTGGAGTGACGAGCACCGGGCCGTTGTCGTATGTTACGTAGGCGTTGGCTGGAAACGGACCACGCTGCGCCGCGGCGCGGGTCAAGGCGTAGTGAATTCGGCCGCTCGAAGCCGGCGGCTGGAACTGCGCTACCGGCGCCGAGGCGCCGGTAGAAGCGCAACCGGCCATAACAAAAGCGGCGACGCATCCCAACCCAGCGGTCAGTCGGCCCACTTGGTTCATTGACATACTCTCCTTTGCGAGGCTTCCGTAATTTGGCCACGAAGCCAAACTTCTCTTGCCTCCTCTACTTTGGAGTCGCGGCTATGTTGCTCGCAGTTCTTTTGGGATTTCTCGCCGGATTGCGAACGTTTACGGCTCCCGCGGTTTTGCTGCTCATGCGACGCGGCACGCCGTTGGCCTACACCTTAGGCGTACTGGCGCTTGCCGAATACGCCGGCGATCTTTATCCCAAGACTCCCGCGCGAACGGGTCCCTTCGGGCTGATCGCGCGGGCATGCAGCGGCGGCTTTTGCGGATGGACGGTCATGTCGCTGAGCGGTTCGCCGGGCGCAGCTGGAGCGCTGGCGGGCGCCGTTGCGGCCGTTATCGGAGCTTATGTGGGATTAGCCGGTCGTTCTTGGGCCATCGGGGCTACTGGGCGCGTCCCCGCCGCCCTGCTCGAAGACGTCATCACGGTAGCCGGGTCCGTGGCCGCGGTGGCATACCTGTAGGGCGCCATCTAGGCCGACGTTCACGTTGCGGCGAAGCCCGGCAGAGTTTCGCTCACATCATTCATCAGGAAAGGGCTATGAATGCCGCGTTGCGGGTCTCTTTGTAGAGGATTGTTCCTCACGGTATTGCTGGTCGCGTGCTCTGCGGGCAATGAGGCCGGGATCCCGCCCAGCGCGTCGCTCGCTCGCACCGCGCCGCAAGCCGGAAGTCTATCGGGTCTCGTCAAGAGCGGAACGTTGTACGTTGCCAACTACTACGCAAGCACGATTTCGGTTGTTGCGCCCGGGAAAGATTCGCCGAGCCGCACGATCTCCGATGGCGTCTCTTATCCGAATTCGCTGACGATCGACAAATCGGGAAACCTGTACGTCGGTAACTACGGGACGCCCAGCGGCAGCCGGACGAGCTCTATTTCGGTCTACTCGCCGGGCAGCAGCCAGCCGAGCCGGGTGATCGTCAACGGCGTGTTCGGGCCGTTTGCGTTGGCGATCGATCGTTCGGGCAAGCTGTACGTCGCAAACGATGGCGGAAATACCGTCACCGTCTACGCACGAGGTTCCACGACGCCGTTGGAAACGCTCACGGACGGAGTTCGGGGTCCCGAGGCGCTGGCATTCGACAGCGGCCGCAACCTTTACGTCGCGAACTTCGACAGCAACGCCGTCACGATGTACGCGCCGGGTAAGCCCAAGGCGCAGGTCACCATTAAACGAGGCGTGGCAGGGCCCGCGGCGCTGGCGGTGGACTCGGCCAACAACCTCTACGTGGCCAATCAGGGAAACAGCTCGATTACCATTTATCCGCCGCACAAACCAAACCACCCCCGACTGATCACCAAAGGGGTCGCTAAGCCAATCGCGATTATCTCCAGTGCGGGCGAGCTGTATGTCCTCGACTTTCGAAACATGACCCTGAGCGAGTACGATGAAAAGACGCTGGCGCGCGTCGCCGTCAAGTCGACGGGCATCAACTGCCCCAGCGCCATGACCCTTAGCGCGACCGGCGACTTATTCGTCACCAACTCCTGTCCAAGCGGCGTTTCGATATATTCTGCCTCCGACCTTAAGTTGGAAGGGTCGATCGCCCGCGGGATCAGCTATCCCGTCGCCGTCAGCATCACCCAATAGCCATGTGGGTTTGCCGGCTGGCTCTTGCGGCCACGCTGGCCGGTTGCGCCGCGGGCTTTAACTCGAGCGTTCCCTTCCCGGCTCCGGCAGCGGGATATTCCAATCGCGCCGCCTCGAAGATTCATCACGTCGTCATCATCTTCCAAGAGAATCGGACGACCGACGATCTCTTCAACGGCCTGCCCGGGGCCGATACGGTGCTCCTCGGGCGTAACTCACACGGCCAAAAGGTAAAGCTTGCCCCAATTAGCCTGACGGCGCCCTACGATCTGGGGCACACGCATTCGGCCTTTGCAATCGAATATGACGGCGGGAAGCTCGACGGCTTCGATAAGGTGCCGTCACAGTGCTTTAACATCAACGTGTGCCTTCCAGCGGACGTTCGCGCCTACGGCTACGTTCCACGCAAGGAGGCACAGCCGTATTTCGTGATGGCGACGCGATATGCGTTTGGGGATCGCATGTTCCAAACCAACGAGGGGCCAAGCTTTCCGGCTCATCAGTATATCGTGAGCGGAACGTCGACGATCGCCAACGGATCCTCGCTGCGCGCTGCCAATAATCCATTCAATCCCACTGGGGGCGCGGACGGCGGCTGCGACTCGCCCGCC
>JBEKRW010000163.1:0-5803 GCA_049517595.1 Candidatus Cybelea sp.
CCGTTATGTCGGTCGTCTCGACGGCGCCCTCGACGGTAGTCCACGACGGATTCCAAAACGTTGCTTCCTCATAGAACGGCACGCCGGGCTTGATGCTCAGCTGTTCGCGGCGTTCGGAGCTGAACGCATGCAAGACCGGCGCTGGAATCTCGGGCGTCGTCAAGGCGCCGGTCTGCTTGAGGCCCATCGGGCCCAGGACGTCTTTGCTAATCGCATCGGCAAGCGGCATGCCGGCAATTCGCTCGAGCACCCGGCCGAGGATGACGTAGTTCGTGTGCGAGTAGCCCCAGTTCGTCCCCGGCTCGAACTCCATGGGTTTCGTGATCCCGATTTGCGTGAGGTCATCGGGACTCCATTGGCGGAACGGATCGGCGTAGACGCCCTGCATCGTCTCGGGCTGATAGACATAATCGGCGTAGCCCGACGTCATTTGCGCCAGATTTCGTAGCGTGATACGGCTCGCGTTGGGAAAGGCTGGAAAGTAGTCGGAAAGCTTTGTGTCGAGCGTCACCTTCTTTTGATCGACGAACTCGAGCAGCAGCGTCGCCATGTAGGTGAACGCCAGCGCTCCGTTGCGAAAGTGCATCTCCGGCGTCGCCGGCACTCCCGTCATCGAGTCTCCAAGAGCGCCGGTATAAACGTCCGCGCCATCCGAACGCACCTGCACGATGACGGCCTTGAGGTGGTTTGCAGCCATCGAGCTGCGCACGATGCTTTGGATGACGGGAGCCGATGAAGCATCGGCGGCGCGTGCGACCGCGATGCTCGACCAGAGTAAAGGGACGGCCAGCGCGGCGATGACGCGAATTCGATAACGCGAGACGTTCTGCATTTGTGGTCTCCTCCGCCAAACGCCGTTCGTACGCCGCGCATCGCGCGCCTGCCCCTGGGGATGTTGCGCCTCGCGTCGAATGCCCAGCCGCGATGGAACGCTTTTGGCTAACAGCCGTCGCGCTGAGCTCTGCGCTATCGACGTCCGTCGCAGGCGGCGCGGCGAACGCCCAACCACCGGACGCCTCGAAAGCAATTGCTGCGGCCGTCACCAAGGAACTGGCAGCTTTCGGCGGTCCGCAACCCGTCCCCGGCGCGGTCATCGGCGTGTGGTTGCCCGGAAAATTCGAGTTCGCCCAAGGCTTTGGATTCGGCAATCTCTCCGGACGGCGTCCGATCGCGCGCGACGACCATTTCCGCATCGGCAGCAATACAAAGACCTTCGTCGCAACGGTGTTGCTTCAACTGGTTGACGAAAAGAAACTGAGCCTTGACGACACGATCGGCCAATTCCATCTCGGGCTCGCCGTGCCGAACGAAGACCGGATCACACTGCGTCAGTTAGCCGAGATGCGCAGCGGGATCATCGACGCCTACTCCATCCCGGCGGTCCAAAAGGAGAGCGAAGCTTGGTGGTCTCGCCAGACGCCAAGGCAATGGGTGGAGATCGCGGCAAAGAAACCGCCGTTGTTCTCTCCGGGAGCGAAGTACAACTACAGCAATACCAACTGGTTCCTGCTCGGGCTCATCATCGAGAAGGTAACGCACGACACAATCGAACGCGAAATCCAAAATCGAATCCTCGCGCCGATGGCTCTAGACCAAACGTCGTTTCCGACTACGAATTGGGGCATGCCCGCGCCGTATGCCCACGGTTATTCGCTCGATGCAAAGAAGGAGTGGATCGACGAGTCCGAAGCTCTCGCGCCATCAGTCTCGTGGGCGGCCGGTGCCATGATCTCCGACATGGCCGATATGAAGAGATGGGTCAAAGCCTACGTAACCGGAACCACGAACAGTGCCGCTTCGCAACGAGCGCGTCTCACGTGTCTGTCGACCGGCGAGGGAAACCTCTCGTTCGGTCTTGGCATTGGCTGCTCTGCCGGCTGGTACGGGTATACCGGCGGCATCACCGGCTATAACACCGGAGCGTACTACATGCCGGCTACCGGCGCGACGATCATCGTGCTGGTTAACAGCCAGGTGGAGAAGCCGTTTCCCGGCGTGGCCAACGCGATATTTCGCGACATTGCGCGGATCATCACGCCGGAGAACGTCCCCTTTATAAAGTGATCGCGCGGCTTTGAACGTCGTTTGCTTGGAGACCGAGCGCCTCGAACTAATCCCGCTCGCCGAGAAGTTCGCGGACGAGATGTACGACGGTCTGCAATCTTCGGTCATCTACCGGTACATCGTCGACTCTGCACCGCCTAGCCGAGAGTGGCTCCGCGAGCGGTACCGGCACCTCGCGACCGGACGCTCTCCAGATTCTTCGGAACTGTGGCTTAATTGGCTGCTTCGCGAGAAGATGACCGGGCGTTTTGTGGGACACGTTCAGGCAACGGTTAAGGGCGGCAGCGCTTCTGTCGCATACCTGCTGTTCTCAAAAGAATGGGGAGGTGGATTCGCGCAGGAAGCCGTTGCGAGAATGCTTCTCAGCCTGGAGCGCGACTACGGCGTACAGGAGTTCATAGCGACGGTTCATGTGGGAAATCAGCGTTCTATCCGCCTCCTCGAACGTCTGAGCTTCACCCGCCGGTCGTTCACCAAGAATGCTGAGATCATTCGCGGCAAACCAACCGACGAGTACCGCTACACCCTAACCCGCCCCGTGTCATCCTGAGCGCCGTCGAAGGACTGCGAGATCGAAGCGGTCGAGGTTCATCACTTTCTCCCACGCGGCGACGAAGTCGCGGACGAAGTGGTCGCCCTCGATCGCGTACACCTCGGCAATCGCACGAAGCTGCGAGTTCGAGCCGAAGACCAGGTCGCAGCTCGTGCCGGTCCAGGTAGGCTCGCCGGTGCGCCGGTCGGTGCCTTCATAGGTGTAGTCCCTTGCAGCCGGTTGCCACTTGGTCGTCATGTCGAGCAGGTTAACGAAGAAATCGTTCGTCAGGGTACCAGGGCGCTTCGTAAAGACGCCGTGTTTGGAGCCGCCGGCATTCGCGCCGAGAACGCGCAGGCCACCGACGAGCGCCGTCATCTGCGGAGCCGTAAGCGTAAGCAGTTGCGCGCGATCGATGAGCCGTTGCTCGGGGGAACGCATGTGCCCGTTGCCGAGGTAGTTGCGGAATCCGTCAGCGGCCGGTTCCAGCACCGCGAACGAATCCACGTCGGTGCTCTCTTGGGTCGCATCGCTGCGCCCTGGCGTGAAGCCTACCTTCACGTCGCGACCGGCGCTCTTCGCACTCCGTTCGATCGCGGCGCAGCCGCCCAGAACGATCACGTCGGCCAGCGAAACCTTCTTGCCCCCGGAGAGCGACGCATTGAACTCGGTTTGAATCTTCTCCAGCGCTTGTAGCACCGGCGCTAACTCGGCGGGCGTGTTGACGGCCCAATCCTTCTGCGGTGCAAGCCGAATGCGCGCGCCGTTTGCACCGCCGCGCTTGTCGGTACCGCGGAAGGTGGACGCCGAAGCCCATGCGGTTGCAACCAACTGCGATACCGTAAGCCCCGAGGCGAGAATCCGACCCTTGAGTGCTTCGACGTCTTGCGAGTCGATCGGCGCGTAGTCGATGGCAGGCAGCGGGTCTTGCCAGATCTGCGGCTCGGCCGGAACTTCGGGGCCGAGATAGCGTGCGACGGGGCCCATGTCACGATGCGTGAGTTTGTACCACGCCTTGGCAAAGGCATCGGCAAACTCTTGCGGGCTCTCGTGGAAACGCTTGGAGATCGGGCCGTAGACTGGGTCGACCCTTAGAGAGAGATCCGTCGTGAGCATGGTCGGCGCGTGACTCTTGGACGGATCGTGCGCGTCGGGAACGCTGCCCTCCGCGGCGCCGTCCTTCGGCTTCCACTGGTAGGCGCCGGCCGGACTCTTCGTCAATTCCCACTCGAAGTTGAAGAGGTTGTCAAAATACAGGTTGGTCCAGCGCGTGGGCCGTTGGGTCCAAGCGCCTTCGAGGCCGCTCGTGATCGTGCCGTCGCCGTGTCCGTTGCCAAATGAGTTGCGCCAGCCAAGGTTCTGCTCTTCGGTGCCGGCCCCGGCGGGAGCAAGGCCGACGTACTGCGCGGGATCGGCCGCACCGTGCGTCTTGCCGAAGGTGTGTCCGCCGGCAATGAGCGCGACGGTCTCCTCGTCGTTCATCGCCATGCGCGCGAACGTTTCGCGAATATCTACCGCGGCGGCGAGCGGGTCGGGATTGCCGTTGGGGCCTTCCGGATTCACATAGATCAGGCCCATCTGCACGGCCGCCAACGGCTTTTCGAGATCGTGTTCGCCGCTGTAGCGTTTGTCGGCGAGCCAGTCGTCTTCGGGGCCCCAGTCGGTCGCTTCATCGGGTTCCCACGCGTCGACCCGGCCGCCGGCGAATCCAAACGTCTTGAATCCCATCGATTCGAGCGCGCAGTTTCCCGCGAGGATCATGAGATCGGCCCACGAGATCTTTCGGCCGTACTTCTGCTTCACCGGCCACAGCAACCGGCGAGCTTTATCGAGATTTGCGTTGTCGGGCCAACTGTTGAGCGGCTCGAAGCGCTGCTGGCCCGAACCGGCGCCGCCGCGGCCGTCGCCGACGCGATACGTCCCGGCGGAATGCCACGCCATGCGAATAAAGAGCGGACCGTAGTGCCCGTAGTCGGCGGGCCACCAATCCTGCGAGGCGGTCATCAATTCGAAGAGATCGGCTTTGACCGCTTTGAGATCCAAGCTGTTGAACTCACGAGTATAGTCGAAGTCGGAACCCATCGGGTCGGAGAGCGCCGACGGCCGGTGAAGCACCGAAAGATCCAATAACTCGGGAAACCAATCGATGTTGACCCGCGGGCGCAGGGGCACGTGCTTTACCGGACAGCCACGGTCGGCGTCCGACATTTCGGCGATCGTATTTTCCATGTGTTGCTATGTCTCTCCGATCCAGGGGGAGGGTTGGTGATGCCGGCGAAGGCTTGAGAGTGACTTTCACTTTCACACTTGGCGGAATCCTGCTGCCCGCGGGCACGGCCACCTAAGATGGCAGCGCGCGCGCAGCCGAAGTTGCCGAAGAACTACCAGCTTATCTACGACATCGTGCAAGTGAGCGGCGTCGGCCGCCACCTTACGCCTTCGGAAATTTTCACGAAAGCGCACAAGCGACGGCCTGGCATCGGATTCTCGACCGTCTATCGCGGCCTCGAGCGCTTACGCGATCTGGGCTTGCTCTCCGAGCTGTATTTGCCGGGTACCGACGCGGCGACCTACGAGCCTTCGGGTCCGCGGCACGCGCACTTTCGCTGCAGTGCCTGCGGCGAGATCGAAGACGTTCCCTACGCGATTCCGCCGCGCACCCTCAAAACGCTGGCGCTGCAGCATGGTTTCCAAATTGCAAGCGAACGCGTCACGTTCGAGGGCCGCTGCGCAGCCTGCGCGACATGAATCATGCGGTCTCTCGAATCCACGCATCCATTCCCCCTTCGAGGTTTACCGCGCGATCGTAGCCGAGCGCATTAAGCTGCTGCGTAACGTGCGCGCTGCGGGCGCCAACATGGCAGATCACCACGATGTCGCGATCCGCCGGCAGCTCGCCGAGGCGCTGCTTTACTTCGCGCATCGGAACGTTCACAGAACCGGCGATTATGCCATCCGGCAGTTCTTCGGGCTCGCGAACGTCCAGCAAGAACGGCGATTCGCCGTCGCGTATGCGGCGGCGTAGCTCGCTCACCGGCATCGACTTTACTCTACGGATAGCGCATGCTCCAAGGCCAGACCGGCGGCGATATAGTCTTCGTCACCTACACCTGTGTCGACGGCCTTTTCGAACTCCGCGAGCGCACATTCCATCAGCGGCGCATCCACGTTCAAGCTCGCTCTTGCCACGCGGGCGAGACGCAAATC
>JBEKRW010000164.1:0-5796 GCA_049517595.1 Candidatus Cybelea sp.
CGTCATCTTCGGCTGGAAGCTCGCCGTGGTCATCATGCTGCTCTTGCTCGCGCACGAACTCGGGCACTACTTTGCCTTCCGAGCGTATGGCCTGCCGGCACGTCTCCCGGCGTTCGTTCCACTCTTGGGCGCGTTTACCGCGGGCGCCGCGCCCGACGATCTCGAGCAAGATGCCTACATTGCGCTCGCGGGACCGCTGACCGGGCTCGGGCTCGCGGCGGCCTGTTACGCGATTGGCGGCGCGACGCACGATCGCTTCTGGTTTGCCTGTGCCGACCTCTCTGCGTTCCTGAATCTCTTCAACATGCTTCCCGTGCCGCCGTTTGATGGTGGCCGAATCATCGGCGCCGTGTGGCCACCGCTGTGGATCGCCGGGTTCGTGCTCTTCGTCGGCTTTGCAATTCTCTGGCACATCCCGCTGCTCTTCATCGTCATCATCGGCGTTCTCGGACTTCCGTCGATCCTCGCAGCTTGGCGCGGACACGTCGATCCGCGCGCTGCGAACATGACCTTCGGGGCGCGAGGGCGTGTGAGCGTCTGGTATCTCGCGACGGTTCTCGGGCTGCTCGTCGTTATGTCACAGTCGCACGCGATCGCGACCCCGGGCTCCGCAAGCGGCTTCGGCTTGTGATTCGAGCGTGGCCGCTCGCATTGGCCTACGCTGCTATCGCGATCGCGCTCTTCGCCGCGCGCCCGTTGCCCACGCCGGGGCCGGCTTTGCGCGATTTTGAGGCGTATTGGTCCGCCGGATCGGCGTGGAACGCGCATGCCGATCCGTACTCGAAAGCGATCTGGCAGACCGAGCGCACGGTTCCGGGCGTTGACGCGCATCGCGACGAGCTCTTGCCCTTCATCAATCCGCCGCCGGCGCTGCTGCTCTGGAGCGCCTTCGCGAGGCTACCCTATCGAGCGGCGGCTGCGCTCTGGCTGGTTCTCCTTGCGAGCGCACTTCTTGCGCTGATCGCCACGGTGCTTCGGGCAAGCGGTGCCCCGGCAAGCGCACTGCTATTTTTGGCCGCGCTGGCGCTGGCGATCGCGTTTGGTCCGATCACCAGCGATCTCGCGTTAGGACAGCTCGCGTTACCCGCACTCTTCGCGGCAACGCTGCTCGTGGTGTTCGCCGATCGTTCCGTACCGCTCGCGGCGGCGGCCGCGACGATCGCATTTGGTGCACCCAACGTCGCGCTGGGATTGGCGTCGCAGTTGGACCGTAAGCGTGCGCTACCCTCAATCGCTGCCGCAGCCGCGGTTACGTACGCTTTGGGGGTCGTGGCGGCGGGCTGGAGGTGGCCCGTTACCTACGCCGCAAACGCGGCCGCTCACGCTGCGGCCGAGCGATTCGTGACGATCCAGCTAACGCCGGCCGCGATCGCGTACGGCTTCGGCGCAACGCCAAGCGCTGCGCAAGTAATCGGCGCCGCGACGGCGACCCTTACGGTCTCCGCGGCGCTGCTTCTAGCGCTGCGCGTGCGCGAACCATTCGCTCGATTTGCGGCGTGGTCGACGCTCGTTCCGTTTGCCGGAGTATTCCTGCACGAACACGACCTGCTCATCGCCTATCCGGCGGCGCTGTGGTGCGCGCTGCGAACCCGCGCGACGGCGCGGATGCTCGCCCTCGCCGGCGCGCTGCTCGTCTCGATCGACTGGCTCGGGTTGGCGCAACGCCCGACCGGCATCGCGCAAAGCGCGCTCCTGGCAATCGCAACCTTCGGCGCGTTCGTAGTCCTCGGCGAAACCGTCGAGGCTCGCAGCGCTTGGCGCTCGGCGTTGCCCGTCGCGGCGCTCTTTACCGGCGCCGCGCTCCTCGCCGCACATCATCCCTTGCCGGTCTGGCCAGACTCACTGCAAGCTTTCCAGGCGAATCCGAACGCGTCCATTGCCCAGGTTTGGCTGGCCGAACAGCGCGCAGGCGGCCTGCTGGCGGTCGAACCGATGTGGGCTTTCCTGCGCGCGCCCTCGCTGCTAGGCTGCGCGCTCCTCGCCTCTGCTATATATCGACATTACCCATATCGTCGAACGGCGTCCACGCACCCGGCTTCCAGCCCGTGAGATTCTTGTTGTACGAGTTGCCGGCTTTCCAAACGTAGAGCACGATCGACGGCGCGTTTGCGGCGATGATCTTCTCCTCTTCTTCGAGGATCTTGCGATGCGCTTCGGTATTGTAGGTGACCTTAAACTGCTCCAAGAGCGTGTCGAGCTGCTTGTTACAAAAGCGCGTGACGTTTTGTCCATTGGGTGGAATTTGGTTGCATTCCCAAATGTTTGAGATTTCGCCGATCGGATCGGTCTGCCAGGCGAACATCGTCATGTCCCACTTGCCGCCATACACGATGCCGTTATCTTGGTAGGCCGCAAAATACATGGCCGGCGCGTACTGCCGCGTTTGAATCTCGATCCCGACCGCCTTGAGCTCCTCTCTGAGGAACTCAACCGTTGCGTCGGCGGCCGACGAGCCGGTGTAATACGGAAACTGAAGGGATAACCGCTGCCCGTTCCTGACGCGAATGCCGTCCGCTCCGACGCGCCAGCCCGCTGAGTCCAGGAGTTGTTTTGCCTTGGCCGGATCGTAGTCGACGAACGGAATGGTCGGCGCGATCGGCACGTTCGGCGAAACCGTGCTCTCTTGGATTATGCCGTACCCGCGAACCACTTTGGCGACCAGCGATCGACGGTCGATCGCATAGCGTATGGCCTCGCGGACTCGCACGTCGCTGACGAGCGGCCTGGTAACGTTGAAGTCGAGATGGGAGTACCACGGCGTAACGATTACGTCGGTCCTGAAGTTGGAGATTCCGAGAAGCCGCGTAATGAACGACGCCGGCGCCTGAGGCCACATATCCACATCGCCCGTCTGCATAGACGTGACGAGCGTGTCGCGCGACGGGATGAACTTATACGTTACCCGCTTGAGCTTCGGCATGCCGCGAAAATAGTACGGGTTCGGCTCCAGATCGACGCCCTCGCCGCGGTGCCAAACGACGACGCGAAACGGACCGATTCCCACGGGCTTGGAATTATAGGCGGCGTGATTGATGTTCGGGAGATTGCCCAAGATGTGCTTGGGCAGCACCGTCGGGTTCGCGCCCGCGCTGCCGAAGAACGTCGGCTCGTACGAAGCGTACGGATGGCGCAGGTGGTAGACGACGGTGTATTTGTCAGGCTCGTCCATCTTGGTGATGAGGTTCCACCCGTCTCGCCCGACCTCGTTGTTGGCCGGATTGAGCACAACGTGCGTGGAGAAGATCACATCGTCGGCATTAAACGGCGCGCCGTCCGACCAGCGCACGCCCTTGCGAAGGTGCCAGGTAATGGTATCGCCGTCTTTACTGATGCCGCCGTTCGCCTGAGTCGGAACGACGGTCAGCAGCTCCGGATACGGCCGGTTCTGCGCGTCGTACTTCACGAGATAGGCTTGCGTCATCTGCGAGATGTAGCCGATCGGCGCTTCCGTGAAGAGATGCGGGTTGAGCGTGTTAATGTCGCCGCTTCCGTCCGCGATTCGCAAATAGTGCGGGTTTTGATCCTGCCCCGCTTTGGTGCACGAACAGAGTATTACGGCAGCGACGATGGCCGCCGCGTAGCGAGAAATCCTCAACATGCCTTGTACTCCTTAGATCGAGTAGTTCCAGGGATCCCAAAATGCCGAGATGACGGGCGAAGGGTCGAAACCCTTCAAATCGCTGTTGTAAACGAACGGGACTCGAGCGAAGTCGATGATGATGGTTGGAACGTCCTTGGTGAGCTGCTGCTGAACGACGACGTAATCCCGCTTCCGCCGAGCTTGATCGATCGTCGAGAGCGCATCGTTCATCGCTGCCGTCGCCACCGGATTATTCCAGAACATTGCGTTCTGCCCGTGCGGCGCCATGTTCTGAGCCGAGTAAATCGCGCTATCGTCGGGATCGGCCGCGCCATACCATGAGAAGCTGGCGACGTCGTAATGGCCTCCTTGCAGAATCCCGTTGGAGGAGTTATCGAAGAACTCGCTGGTGGGATAGTTCTTGATATCGGCTTGCACGCCGACGTCTCGCCACTCGCGTTGAAGGTACGTTTGCAGCGCTTTCCCGTAGTTGGATTCCGTTTGCGTGCTAAACGTGATCTCCAATCGTTGACCGTTCTTGACGCGAATGCCGTCCGGCCCCACCTTCCAGCCGTCCGCATCGAGCGTCGAACGGGCCTTCTCCGGATCGAACGGGTAGTGCGTGATGTCTTTGGTAAAGGCCCACGAGAGCACCGGGCTTTGATCCGTCTCGGCGGCTCTCGCCGATCCATGACTGAGCTTATTTATGATCTGCGTGCGGTTGGTGGCGTAGGCCAGGGCAATGCGAACGTTGCGGTCGCTCACGATCGGGTGGCGGAGATTGAAATCCACGTGGGAAAAGAGAAAGGAATCCACCCGTAACGCGACCAGGCCGTTTGCGGGGTCGGCGGCCATTGACGCGTATTGCGGCCACTTCATCGCCGACCCAACTGCAAGCATGTCGATTTCGTGGGTTTGAAGCTGCGTCTCTTCGGTGTTTTCGTCGGGCAGAATCTTGTAGATCACTTCGTTCAGCTTGGGTTTACCGAGATAAAAGTCCGGATTAGCCACCATCCGAACGTCCTGGCCGCGATTCCACGCGACGACCTTGAACGGTCCGCTTCCGACCGGCAGCGAGTTATATGGGGCGGTGTTAAACGAGCCTTTGTCGTCGTTGTATTTCTCCAATATATGCGCCGGGAGAATCGGCGCGTTCCCGTTCTCGCTCCAAAGCTGTTGCAGATACGGCGCATAGAGCTTCTTCATGCGAATCACGGCGACGAGCGGATTCGAGCAGTCTATGCTGCCGATATTCTTGTAGCCGTCGGTCGTCACCACGTTGTTATGCGGGTTCATCACGACCTGCCACGTAAACTTGAGATCGTCGCACGTTAGCGGAGCGCCGTCTTGCCACTTCATGTTGGGACGCAGTTTGTACGTCAGGCGCAAGCCGTCTTTGCTGACGTCGCCGTTGGCAATCGTTGGGATTTCGCGCAGCGCATCGGGCACGGGATGCCCTTTTCCGTCGTAGCGGATCGCCCACGAGAATATGAACATCGCGAGATCGAGCGTGGGCGAAGCGGAGTCCAAGATGACGTTGAGACCCTTGGGGTCGGACCCTTCGGACCAGCGAAAGACTCCGGGCTGGGTCCACGGATGGCGGCCCGAAGCGGGGCCACCCGGACCAGAGACCTTCGTACAGCCGGCCAACGCAACCGCGGCCAACAGCACGCTGAGGATCGACGCAATCCTAACGCTCATACGGAGCCCAGTTCTTCATCCGGCTCCTCAAGCATTGCGTCGGGGTCGATGCCGCGCTCCGAGCAAAAGTCGCGATAGGCACTCGGAGCAATTTCCGAGGGTTTGATCTCGCTTCGGCCGCCCCAGAAGACGTTGGTATAGGAAAACTGCACTCCGGCCTCGAGCAGATGCTCGTCGATCGCCGCTTTATGGGCGAGCACGACCGGCTTCTCCATCCCGTGGGCGACCGCCATCACGTTCACCCCGTGAAACTCGGGGCCGCCCTCCCGCCAGTAGGCGTGGGTGATGACATAATGCCGTCCGACCTCGCGACCGGCGGGGACTTCCAAGCCTGGCGGCACCGCCCACTGAAACAGTGCATTGTAGCGGGTTACGCGTTCGTTCCCGGCCGTCGCCTTGACGTGCTCCAGAAAGGTTGAGAAGCGCCCGATCACGCCAAGCTCCTGGAGGTCTTGCGCGACGTCGACAAACGACTGGAACTCGAGTCCGGCCTCACGAGCCCGTGCCGCCCAAAG
>JBEKRW010000165.1:0-5764 GCA_049517595.1 Candidatus Cybelea sp.
AAACCACAATACTCAAAAACAGAACGAAAGAAAAGTATAAAATAAACACGATAACAATACAAAACAAAAACAAGAGCCAGACGATGGGGAAGAAACCGAACGCGACCGGGTTGCCGACCTTTAGGTAGAAAATCAATCCCCCTGCCGTAAGGACCGATAGAAAAGGAATGAGGTACGGACCGAAGGGGAGAGTGAACTGTCCCTTGAGTTCGGGATGGCGCCGGCGAAGAATCGGAACGGCTATCGAGACGAGCATGAACGCGAACAGCGTGCCCATGTTGGTGAGCGAGCCCACGATGTTGATCGGCGTAAGTGCTGCGATCACGGCAATGCAGGCGCCGAAAAACAGCGTTGAAAAAATCGGCGTTCGCCAGACGGGGTGGATGCGCGTGAACGACGCCGGAATCAATCCATCGCGCGACATCGCGAAAAAGATACGGCTTTGCCCGAACATCATGACGAGCAGGACCGTCGTGAGACCCGCGATTGCTCCGATCGAGATGATCACGCCCGCCCAGCTCAAGCCGACGTAGTTCATAGCGAAGGCAACCGGAAATGCAACGTTGAGCTTAAAGAACGGAACCATGCCGTTGAGAATGGCGACGACGATGATGTAGAGGATCGTGCAGAGTGCGAGGCTCATGATGATCCCAAACGGCAGATCTTTGCCCGGGTTTCGAGCCTCTTCAGCAGTCGTGGAGACGGCGTCGAAGCCGATGTAGGCAAAGAAGATGAAGGCCGCGCCGCCCAGCATTCCGGTCCATCCAAATGGGAAATAGCCTCCCAGGCCGGCGGGCCCTCCGGGCGGCAGATGGTAGTTCGCGCCGTTGATATGTCCGAGCCCGATCACGATGAAGAAGAGGACGATCAGCAGTTTGATCGCGACGATCACCGCATTGACCGAGCCGGATTCGCGCGTTCCGCGACAGAGCAGTGCCGTGATTACGAGGATGATTGCTGCTGCGGGAAGGTTCGCGTAGCCGCTGACGCCCGCCTGATTCAACAAACCCCAATGTGGACCGTTCGTCCAAACGTCCGGAATGTTGAGCCACGGGAGTCCGGTTTGATGCAAAATGTTGACGAAGTAGCCCGACCACCCGATGCTCACCGTGGCGGCGCCGAGCCCGTACTCGAGCACCAGGTCCCATCCGATAATCCAAGCCAGGAACTCGCCGAGCGTCGCATAGGTGTAGGTGTACGCGCTGCCGGAGATCGGAATCTTGCTGGAAACTTCGGCGTAGCAGAGCGCGGCGAGCGCGCTGACGATGCCGGCGACCACGAAGGAAAAAGTTATCGACGGGCCCGCGCGCGTTGCCGAAGCGACGCCCGTGAGAACAAAAATACCTGTGCCGATGATCGCGCCGATGCCCATGGCCGTGAGCGCCCAAGGGCCGAGCGACCGTTTGAGGCCGTGCTCTTCGTCGCTTCCTTGGGCTAGAATGCGCGCGAGAGGTTTGACTCGTTGCATCAACATCGGCGTGCTCCTAACGCAAAAAGTGGATGGCGAATGGGTAGTTGTACGTCCGTCCTTGGCTCGCCGCGACCGTTCCTGCAATGATGAAGATGAGCGAGACCAGCAGAATCAACAGAACTGCAATCACGATCGCAATCCAAAAGACGGCGAGACCGAGGCCGGCTCCGGTTTCCGACATTTGCTGGGCCGAGCCGCTCGCGATGTAGCCGAGCATGACGGCGACCGCGGCGATCACTCCGACGAAACCGACGAGCGAAACCGTGATCTGATAGTTAAGCGATGCCCGCGCGTGCTCCGCGATGAACTCCGACTCATGTGCCTTGATCAGATAGACGACCAGCGGCCCGACGATGTGACCGAACGGTAATCCCGCGATCGCGATCAGCGCACTCAAATGCGCGGCCATTGCCCAATTGCGGTCCTGGGAAGCGATTTGAACCTGCATCCCGCTCTATTGCCCCGAGCTAGGAAATGGCCTGCCGTATAGGGCGACGAATTGCGCGTAGATGCGGTCTTCGACGCGCTCCGGCACGCCCGAGTTCGACGTCCTGGTCATCGGCGGCGGCAATGCGGGCTGTGCCGCCGCGATTGCAGCGGCGCGCCACGGTTCCCGTACACTGCTGCTGGAACGTTACGGCTTTTTGGGTGGCACCGCGACCGCCGCAATGGTCGGTCCTTGGATGACCTTCCATTCGTCGCAAGAGCGCATCGTTGGCGGCATCGCGCAAGAGATCGTCGAGCGGCTGATGGCCAAGGGCGCTTCACCGGGTCACCTGGCCGATTCGTCGGATTACGTTGCGACGATTACCCCGTTCGATCCCGAAGTGCATAAAGCGCTGCTCTTCGAAATGATGCAAGAGTCCGGCGTGGCGTTACTCTTGCACGCTTATTTCCTATCGGCGCAGCTCGACGGAGATGCCGTTTGCGGAGCGACGTTTGCGACGGCCGGGGGCACGCGCAGCTATCGCGGAAAGGTCGTCATCGACGCGACCGCCGATGCCCTTGTGGCCGCGTCTGCCGGCGTCCCGACGCAGCAAGGCGACGAGCGCGGTCGCGTCCAGCCGGCAACGTTGATGTTTCGCCTGAGCCACGTTGACCTCGCAGCGCTCGCGGCGTATCTGCGCGAACATCCCGACGAAATGCGCAGCTCGTTGCGCCCGGAAGAGCGCGTGCCGGCCGCGCTAACGGCGGTCGCGGGTCTGAACCAGCTTTGGGAAAGAGCGCGCGCGGACGGGCTCGTCGACATTCCGCGCGAGCTGGTCTCGTTCTTTATCTCACCGTATCCGGATGAGGTAACGGTCAACATGACGCGCGTCGTCAACGTCGATCCGCTCGATCCAGACGACCTAACGCGCGCCGAGATCGAATCGCGGCTGCAAGCTATGCAACTGCTGGAGTTCTTTCGGCGGCGCGTGCCGGGGTTCGCGGGCGCGCGGATCGCGGCAGCGGGCACCCAAGTCGGCATTCGCGAATCGCGCCGCATCGTGGGCCGGTACACGCTCACGCGCGACGACGTGTTGCAGGCGCGGCGCTTCGACGATGCCGTCGCCCGCAGCGCGTATCCGATCGACGTGCACAATCCCAGCGGCAGCGGAACCAGTACGCAGCGCCTGGCGCCGGGAGCGAGCTACGAAATCCCTTACCGCACCCTCGTGCCACTCAATCGCGAGCAACTCTTGGTGGCGGGGCGCTGCATTTCCACAACGCACGAGGCGCTGGCCTCGACACGCCTGACGCCGACGGTGATGACGCTCGGACAGGCCGCCGGAACGGCAGCGGCGCTGGCTTGCGCGCGCGGCGTGCGTGCGGCCGACGTCGATACCAACGAACTGCGCGCGCAGCTTACCGCCGACGGCGTCGATCTGCGCCGAACATGAGGGACGCCACGATCGCGCTTTGCGCAGAGCATCACGTGCGCGTGTGCTTCGCCGATCTCGGCGATTGGGGCGACGCCGAGCTGCGCGCCGAGTACGATCCTGACGTGCCGGAGATCCGCATCAACCGCCGTCTGTCCGCCGATCTCGTCGACCACGCGATTCTTCACGAGCTCTACCATCATCGGGAAGCGATCGGCGAGATTGCGGTGTTGCGGGATCGCGCGGCGCGAGAGGAAGCCGCGGATGCGTATGCCGCGCAATTGCTCGAGGTACTCAGTTGAGCGCGCCGTTCGCAGGAATAGACGGCGGACAGAGTTCGACCGTCGCATTGATCGGCGATGTGGACGGACGGATTCTGGGGCGCGGTACGGCGGGGCCCGCCGACGAGGTGGACGCGGGTGCGGACTCGACGCGGCTGCGCGATGCCTTGCGAGACGCGCTCTCGGACGCGTGCCGCAGCGCAGGCCTTCCGGATGGAACCAGTTTCGCGGCGATCGTCGCCGGCGTTAGCGGTTATGAGGGGCGCGTCTACGGCGCACAACCCGATCTTGCAGCCGACCGGTTCGTGTTGCTGCACGATGCACCGATCGCGCACGCGGGCGCGCTGTCCGGCGAGCCGGGTGTCGTCGTGATTGCGGGCACTGGTTCGGTCGTCTACGCGCGCGACGAAAACGATAGTTCGAGGACGCTCGGCGGATGGGGCTTTCTTTTCGGTGACGAGGGAAGCGCCTTTCAGATTGCGCGCGACGCCCTGGCGCTTCTAATGGCCGCACAGGACGACGGCGATGGCTCGCTCCGCGAGGAGACGCAGGCGGCCTGCGATTTCTTTGCAATGGAATCCCTTCGCCGCGTTGCGCGCGCATTTTACACCGGCGAACTAACCCGCGAGCGGCTCGCCGCCTTTACGCGGGTGGCAATCCGCTTCGCGCGCTTCCGCACAATTGCGGACCGTGGCGCTGACCGGCTCGCCGCGCTGGCGAGTCGTGCGCTGGCTACAACAAAGGAATGCAGGGTGGCGCTAACGGGCGGCCTCTTCGGCGATGCGGAGTTTTACGAGCGCGCCAGACGCGGCATTCTCTCCGCTGTGCCCGGCGCCCAGGTCGGGCACGCGAAGGACGAACCTGCGGCCGGCGCGCTGCTGCTCGCCTACCGGGAACTGGGCCTGGACGTGACGGAGATCCAGCGATGAGCCTGCTCGAAGCACTGCGCGGTGGGTTGATCGTTTCCGTTCAGGCTTGGCGCGGTTCGGCGCTCGACCATCCGCCGATTATTGCTGCAATGGCGCGAGCCGCGCAAGACGGCGGGGCACTTGCCGTCCGCATCGAAGGCGTCGAGAATCTTCGCCTGGTGCGCGAGCGCGTCACCTTGCCGATCGTGGGGCTGGTCAAGCGCGAATATCCCGGCTTCGAGGCCTACATTTCTCCGTCGCTTGCCGAAGTGGGAGCGATCATCGGCACCGGCGCAGAGATCGTGGCCTTCGATGCGACCGGCCGTCCTCGGCCGGACGGCAGCCTGCTCGTCGACGCCGTCGAGGCCATCCACGCGGCCGGGCGCCTTGCGATGGCCGATTGTTCGACGGCGGCTGACGCAGCGGCGGCCGGCGCCGCCGGCGCCGATATCTTGGCGACGACGCTTTGCGGCTATACGTCACCGACCAAGAATCACGCGCTTCCCGCGCTCGATCTCGTTGCCGAGGTTTCGCGACTGGGTAAGTTCGCCGTATGCGAGGGCGGGGTTCGTTTGCCGGCCGACGTGCGGGCGGCGCTCGATGCCGGAGCCGACGCCGTCGTCGTTGGGAGCGCCATCACCAATGTGGACTGGTTGGTCCGAGAGTTTGCAGGGGCGGCTGAGAGGGGCTCTTAACAGCCCGTTTAGTCGGTGCGACGAGCGCGCGGAGCGCCTATAGTTAGGTTAAGGGAGAGCATTCTTTGGTAGAGAGAACAGCCCAACCGGCCCGGCTTGGTCGCGGATTCTGGGCGTATACTGCGATCTTGACGGTGGTGGCGATCGCCACGATCGTCTTTTGGTACCTGTTTCCGCTGGAACGCTACCTACCAGCCGCGATCGTCACGGCGCGGCAGGTCGATACACTCTTTCGCTTCATGGCGGCGACGGGCAGCGCACTCTACGTCTTCATCGTCGGCTATCTCGTCTATTTCGCGATCGTCTTCCGCGCCAAAGCCTCCGACGCGCCCGATGCGATCGGCGTGCAGATCCACGATAACCGTAAGCTGGAATTTTGGTGGACGGTAATCCCGGCGCTCTTCGTCGTGCTGCTCTCGATCGTCAGCGTTCGAATCTGGTACGAAATCGAGTTGGAGCCGGCCAACGGCCTCGTCGTCGAGGCGATCGGCCACCAATTCTACTTCTCATTCCGGTACCCGCAGGTCAATGGCGAGGTTACCGACGAGAT
>JBEKRW010000166.1:0-5750 GCA_049517595.1 Candidatus Cybelea sp.
CATCCGGAACTGCCAAATGGAACAACTAAAACCGCCTTGGCGAGCGGAACGTCAACGCGATTGCCACCGCGAATGCGCCGAAGATAATGGCGGGGATTACCCACATGGGGCCCTGCCGCGCAGCTCGTACCCGATAGGACGAGGTACAGCGCCTTACCTCACCATTGCAGAGGCAGCCGCTGGTCCCGTTCCGCTTTGGGGATTCCAAATAAAGAAGTTCACAAGGTCCCCCGCCACCGGGTACAATCCGTCACCGGTAAGCCCCGTGACTACGATCTGACTCTCGTTCCAGCTAGAAACCTTCAGCGTAGTACCGCACGGGCCGTATTGTTGTGGGCATCCAGCGCGCCACCACCCGGTGCCATTTCCTTGTATATCAACCATCCAAAAAAACGACGAATCCCCATCATACGGCTGCGCGAAGCCAAAATTTCTCCCGGTAATCACGATGGTCTGATACTGCTTCGCGTGAACGCGGCCGATGCTCAGGACGACGGGACGGGCCGTCGCGTATTGTACCGCCGAGAGCGATGAGCCTTGCGAGGCAAGAACGAACGCCGCGAAAGCCAAGGCGAACGAACGAGTCATGGCCGGCACCTCCTAATGCCGGTGACGTCTTCGACGCGCGGGTTCGCGCCGCTGCCCCCCTATAACGTCGTTCGGCCTTCTAAGGCCTTAGCGATGGTCAGCTCGTCGGCGTAATCGAGTTCGCCGCCGATCGGCAGGCCGTACGCCAGGCGACTCACGATCGAGCCGAGCGGCTGCAGAAGACGGGATAAATAGAGCGCCGTCGCTTCTCCCTCGGCGTTTGGGTTCGTAGCCAGGATGATCTCGCCCGGCTCCTCGCGGCCGATACGTTCGATGAGTTCTTTCACGCGCAGTTGCGCGGGACCGATGCCGTCCATCGGCGAGATCAAGCCGCCCAGCACGTGATAGCGGCCCTTGAACGCGCCGGTGCGTTCGATCGCGTAAACATCCTTCGCCTCCGCGACGACGCAGATTATGCGAGCGTCGCGCCGGTCGTCGGTGCAGAACTCGCACGGATCCTGTTCGGAAAGCGAGTAGCAGATCGAGCAGAAGTGAACCTTGTCCTTGACTGCGAGAATCGCTTCGGCTAGGCTTTGCGCTTCGTTACGCGGGCGATTCAAGAGGTGAAAGACCAAGCGGGCCGCAGTCTTTGGGCCGATCGTCGGCAGTTTGCTCAGCTCGTTGATCAGCGTTGCGACCGGATTTGCGACCGTCGTCACATCAAGCCGGGAACGCGCATGCCGCCGGTCACCGAAGCCATCCGTTTTGCAGAGGCTTCGCCGGCTTTGGCGAGCGCGTCGTTCACGGCGACCATTACGAGATCCTCGAGCGTCTCGAGATCCTCGGGATCGGCAGCCTCCTTAGCGATTGTAATCCGCTTTACGCGCTGGTCGCAGCTAACTTCGACCGTCACCGCACCGCCGGCGGCGCTGCCGCTAACGATCGTGTTGGCGAGCTCGTCTTGCGCTTTGGTCATTTCGGCCTGCATCTTTTTGACTTGGGCCATCAATTGTGCTTGATTCATCGTATCCGTTCGTTGGCGTAGTCGAAGAGTGCGTCGGGATCGTCGGCCTCGCTCACCGGCCGGGCCTCGGTGACGCCGACCTGCGCCGGTGATTTCGATCGTCCCGGGTTCGAATCGACGCGCAGGGTGACTTTCAACGGCACGCCGAGCACGTCGGCGATCGCCGCTTCGATGATTTTCGTATGGCCTCGCAGCGACTCGGCACTCCAAGTGTCGGGCAGCCGCAGGACGATCGCATTACTCTCGAGAGCTTCGATTGCTGCCCGCGACAGCGGGGCGCGCAGCGGTTGCCGCTCGCTTTCGATTTTGGAACGAATGCTTTGCCATGCAGCCTTCACTTTTTGCAAGGAGAGCGGCGACGCGTCGCGGGCCTGAGCGGGCTGCGATTCGTCGCGTGGTTCGGCGGGCGGCGACGCGTCGCGTGGTCGAGGAAATTCCGCGGGCTTTTCAACAGGCGGCTGGACAGCGGCAGCGGCCGGCGGCGGCACCGGCGCGGCGCTCAGGCGCTCTTCCAGGACCGACAGGCGGGCGCCGAGCGTATCGAGCGTCGGATCTTCGGCGGACATGACGAATCGCAGCAGCGCCGTTTCGAGTTCGAGCCGCGCGTTGCCGCCCGACCGTCCGAGCGAGAGCGCCTCGCCAAAGATGCGCAACGCGCGCAACAAGACCGCTTGCGACATTCCCGCCGCCTGGCGTACGGCGCGCTGCGCGTCTTCGGGCGCCAGGTCCGTGGCCAGAAGCGCGGCGTCGACTTTGGCAACGAGCAAGTGGCGAAAGCCGGCAATAAGCGAACGAGTGAGCACGGTAAGATCCGCGCCGGCCTCGCTTGCCTCTTCGACCGCACCGAGCGCCGCCGTCGCATCGCCGGCCACGATGGCATCCATGAGCGTCGCGGCAAACTCGCGCCCCGTGGCCCCAAATGCAAGATCCAGCGTCCCGGTCGTCGCCGTCTGCCCGGCCGAGAATGCCGCGAGCTGTTCGAGCATCGTCAGGGCGTCGCGCAGACCGCCGTCGGCGCGGTAGGCAATTGCCTTGAGCGCCTCGTCGTCGATAGCGATCTTCTCGCCAAGGGCGACCTCTTTCATCTTTTCTATCATGACCGGAACCGCGATCCGGCGAAATGCGTAGCGCTGGCAGCGCGAGAGTATCGTGACGGGCAGCTTCTCGGGCTCGGTGGTCGCCAGGATGAAGACGGCGTGCGCCGGCGGCTCCTCGAGCGTCTTGAGGAAGGCGTTGGCGCCTTCTTTGGTGAGCATGTGCGCCTCGTCCACGATGTAGATCTTCATCCGCATCGTCGCTGGGGCAAACTTCACCGCCTCGCGGAGCGCTCGAATCTCGTCGATTCCCCGGTTGCTCGCCGCATCGATCTCGAGGACGTCCAGCGCCGTGCCGGCCAGGATCGCCCGGCAGTTTTCGCAGGTGTTATCGGGCGTGGCGGTCGGCCCGGCAACGCAGTTGATGCAACGCGCCAGAATCTTGGCGGCCGAGGTTTTCCCCGAGCCGCGAGGCCCCGAAAAGAGGTAAGCGTGAGCGAGCTTGCCACTCTCGATTGCCGAGGTCAGGGTGCGGACGACGGCGTCTTGGCCGACCAAGTCGGCAAAGGTTCGGGGGCGCCAGGTGCGGTACAGGGACACGACGGTCCACCTTTAGCAGGTCGTTTCGAGGCGCCTGCCGGAGGGTACGCTTTGAAACGAGTCGCCCCGGGAGCCGGTTATGCGAATTGCTTCCCACTAAGCGAACTTACTTATTTGGGTTCCTTGTTAGAAAGATGCCCATGGATTTGCGTGCTGCGCTCCAAGAGAACTTTGGATTCAACAATTTCTATCCCGGCCAGGAAGACGTCGTCTCGCGCGTCCTTCGCGGCCAGGATACGCTTGCAATTCTCGCGACCGGAGCCGGCAAGAGCCTAACCTACCAGCTGCCCGCACTCCTACTCGAAGGAACCACGATCGTCGTCAGCCCGTTGATCGCGCTGATGAAGGACCAGCTCGACATGCTGCGCGAGCGGAATATTACCGACGTCGTCGCGCTCAACTCGACGCTTTCGGAGGAGCAAGAGCTGCGGGCTCGGGAACGGATTCGCTCCGGGAAGGTGCGGATCGCCTACACGACGCCCGAAAAGCTCGAAGATCAGAGCTTCCTCCAACTTCTCAAGGAGCTGCGCATTCCGCTCTTCGTCGTCGACGAGGCGCATTGCATCAGCCAATGGGGGCACGACTTCCGGCCGGCCTATCTCGCCTTGGGCTCCGTCATCGCGCGGCTCGGCCATCCGACGGTGCTCGCGCTGACCGCGACGGCCACTCCTTCCGTGCGAGAGGACATTCTCCATCAGCTCGGCATCGATCAAGTCAAGCCGATCGTTCGCGGGTTCGACCGGCCAAAGCTGGTTTACGAGGCGCGCAAGGCCGACAAGGAGGCCGATAAGCTCAAGATTCTCTCGGCGCTCTTCGAAGGAAAGAATGCCCTCGAGGGAACCGGCATCATCTACACGGCGACCATCAAAAATGCGTTGGAGGTGCAAGGCTATCTGACGCGCGAGCTGGGCGTCCCGGCAGCCGTGTACCATTCGAAACTGCACAAAGAAGACCGGACGTCCGTCCACAACTTATTTATGGACGAATCGATCCGTGCGGTCGTGGCGACCAACGCCTTCGGTCTGGGGATCGACAAACCGAATATCCGGTTCGTCCTGCATTACGATCTTCCGGGCTCGCTCGAGGCCTATACGCAAGAGGCGGGACGCGCCGGCCGCGACGGCCTTCCTTCGCGATGCATCCTCATCTACCGGATGAGCGATACTCGCGTGCAGAACTACTTCCTCACGGGCAAATATCCGGACGTTGAAGAGGTTCAGCGAGTTTTCGGCACCATCGAAGTGTTCGGCAATCAGTCCGCGGGCGTTTCGATGGTCGACCTTCGCAAGATCCTCCAGTTGCCTTTGACCAAGCTCAAAGTGATTCTGGCGCTCTTGAAAAAGTCGGGTTATATCGAGCATTCCGCAAAATCGGCTTACGGGCTGACCGAAGCCGTTCGCAAGAATCGCGACCTCATTTTGAACCTCGCCAACTACGATACGAAGAAATCGTACGATCAAAGCAAACTTGCGATGATGTTGCAGTACGCCGAAACGACGTCGTGTCGCCGGCGCTTCATCCTGAACTATTTCGGGGAAGATTTCGATGCAAAGAACTGCGGCTCGTGCGACAACTGCCGCAAAGCTCTTCGTCGCGGAGTCGGCGAAATCGCCGCGACGGGTGGATTCCGGATTGCCGACGTCGTGCAGCATTCCAAGTTCGGGATCGGTACCGTCGAACGCGCCGAACGAGACTTGGTGACGGTCCTGTTCCCAAGCGTCGGCTATAAGACGCTGCTGGCGTCGGCCGTCCACCGCGCCGAACCGCAAATTGCGTAGGCTGGCGCCTCTCCTCTTCACGTTCTTGTCGGTTTGCGCGGCGGCGAGCGCGCAGACTTCGCCGCCCTCCCCCACTCCTTCGCCCGTCCCCGTAGCGACGTCCGCCGCAAGCCCGACGCCGCCGCCGATCGTCGTGCAGCCGCAAGCGGCAGCGGTGCCGGTCGGCACCGCCGTCAATCTTACCGTCGGCTCTGCGATTGCTCCGCTCACGGCGGTAGTACGCGACCCGTCCATCGCGTCCGCGGCAATCGATCAACCATCGCAGCGGTTGAGCATCGTCGGAAAATCGCCGGGCGCCACGATCGTCACCGTCAGCGATGCTCGCGGGCTGCGGGTCGACGTTCCGGTTCGCGTTGCATTTTATGCCGGCACGATTGCGCCATCCGTCAGCCTCGAGTTAACGGGCAATCCGGCGTCGGGCGCTTTCGTGCGCGAACAGGTCGCGCGAGCCGTACGGGGCGCTGCCGGGGTACGCCCCGGCGCGCAAGTTCTCGTCACGCCCGACGACGTGCCGTTCCAAGGTTCGCTGGACCAGGACGATGTGGCCGCGTTCAACGTTCCAGTGCTCATTCAGGCCAAGGACGATTTCGAAGTGGACGGCTCGACGCGCGTTGAAGTCCGCAACGTCGCCGTACCGCGAATTTCGCCCGATTCTTTGATGGTTAGCGACTATCCCGAGCGCTTGACGGAGAACGGCACGCTCTTCACCGCCGATCTTCGCGTGCAGCAACCCTCGCGTTTTCTGTACTTTCACTACAACCCTCCGGGACAACCCGATCGCCGGAT